>NZ_JBEYYT010000013.1:0-44124 GCF_040645715.1 Spirillospora sp. NPDC046719
GGGGGGGGGGGGGGGGGGGGGTCCCGGCGGGCGCGGGGGGGCGGGGGCGTCGGGGGGGGGCGGCCGGCGCGCGGCGCGCCGCCCCCCCCCGCGGCGAGGTCCGTGGTGGAGGCGGGCGCGGCCAGCATGACCAGCAGTTCCGCGCGGCGCGCGCCGATGAGCGCGGCGAGGGCCGCGGGGCCCTCGGGGGCGGTGTGGTCCCAGATCGCGCCGCGGCCGCGCGCGGGATAGCAGATCAGCGGCGGGCCCTGCTCGTCGATCATGGTGATCGCGCCGCGCAGGAACAGGCCCGGGACGAGGACGAGCCCGCGTCCGGCGACGTCCACGGCGCGTTCGGGCGCGAGCCCGGAGGGGACGACGAGCCGGACGAGGCCCGGCGTCCAGCTGATCCGGTCGTCCAGCTCGGCGAACAGCGCGGCGGCCCCGCCGAAGGCCAGCCGCCGGGCCCGGTGCGCGAGGTCGGCCTCCAGGACGGCCCGCATCCGGGCCCAGTACGGCTCGACGCAGGCGTCCCAGTACGCCTCGAACGCCGCGCAGATCCGGTCGAGGACGGCCGCCGGATCGCCGCTCAGCAATGGCGGGACGGGCACGTGCCGGTACGCGGCGGCGATGTCGTGCCGGACGGCATCCGGTGGCGTCTCCCGCAGCACGGCGAGGTCGTCGGCGATCTCGTTGCCGATCCCGGCCGGACGGGGGGTGAGGAAGTCGGGGATCCAGCCGTGCGGTGCGAACAGGACGTCCAGGAGCGCGGTGTCGAGCCGGGCGTACGCGGCGGCGGTCTCCCGCACCCAGGGCAGGTGCTCGGGGTGCTTGGCCGGGAACACCCGCGGACGCAGGCTGAACACCAGCTCGAACAGCGGTGACATCCCGAACGACGTCTCGGCGAGGTCCTGGATGCCGAGCCTGAACTCGTACATTGAGCAGAATCCTAAATCCATTCCCGCCGGCGGGCCGTGCGGCTGGGATGGCCGCATGACGACGATCTCCTCCCCGCCCCCGGGCGTGGCCGCCCTGGCGCGGCATCCGGTGATCCGGGTGCTGGCCGCGGCGATGCTGGTCAACACGCTCGGCAACGGCCTGTTCATGACCACCAGCGCGCTGCTGTTCACCCGCGCGGTCGGGATGTCGCCGTCCCAGGTCGGGGTCGCGCTGGCGCTGGGCGGGGTGTTCGGGATCGCGGCGGGGGTGCCGATGGGCCGCGTCGCCGACCGGTTCGGGGCGCGCCCGACGGTGGTGGCGCTGCTGGGCGCGGAGGGCGTGCTGATCCTCGGCTACACGCAGGTGCGCTCGTTCTGGACGGCGGTGCCGCTGATCTGCGGCGTCACGTTCCTGGACCGGGGCGCGAGCGCCGTCCGCAACGCGTTGGTGGCGCACGCGCTGCCCGCGGAGCTGCGGATGCCGGGCCGGGCGTTCCTGCGGATGATGACCAACACCGGAGTCGGCGTCGGGGCGGCGCTGGCGTCCCTGGCGCTCGTCGCGGACACCCCCGCCGCCTACCGGACGATCGTGGTGCTCGACGCGGTGACGTTCGTCGGTGCGGCGCTCCTGCTGACGCGGGTCCCGGCGGTGCGTCCGGCGCGGGACGCGGCGTCCGGCGGCGCCGGCTTCGGCGCGCTGGCCGATGTCCCGTACCTGGTCATCACCGTGCTGGGCGGGGTGCTGGTGCTGCAGCAGGGGATCCTCGAGGTCGGCGTGCCGCTGTGGGTGACGCGCGAGACGCACGCGCCGCGCCTGCTCGTCTCGGCCTGCCTGGTGCTGAACACGGCCCTGGTCATCGCGTTGCAGGTGCGGATGAGCCGCGGCGTGGAGGACCCGCGGGTCGCGGCGCGGGCGTGCCTGCGCGCCGGGACGCTCATGGCGGTCGGCTGCCTGCTGTTCGGGCTGGCCAAGGGCCCGGAGCCGTGGACGGCGTCCCTGCTGATCCTGGCGGCGCTGGTGGTCCAGACGGTCGGCGAGGTGCTGTGCGCGGCGGGCACCTGGGCGCTCAGCTACGAGCTGGCGGACGAGCGCGCGCACGGCGTCTACCAGGGGGTCTTCAACAGCGGTTTCGCGGCCGGGGTGCTGCTGGGGCCGCTCGTCGTCACGCAGACGGCGCTGCGCCACGGCATGGGCGGCTGGGCCGTCTTCGGTGCGGTCTTCCTGGTGGCGGCGGTCGCGTTCGTTCCGGCGGCGCGCTGGGCCGCCGCGCACCGTCCGTTCCCGGTGCCGGCCCCGGCTCCGGCGCCGGAACCGGGGCGGGCGCGCTGACACCCGCGCGGCGGCGGCAGCGGAGGCGAGCCGCCGCGCGGGTGATCGTTGGAGCGGTGCCGCCTGCGGTCACGCCTGGGCGGGCAGCGGTTCGTCCTGGAAGGCGTGGTCGATGTCGACGCGCTCCAGTGGCGCCATGTGGCGGCGGCGCACCACCAGGACGCCGATCGCGACGACGCAGCACGCGGCGCCGACGACGTACGGGAGGTGCGGGTTGACCTCCTCGGCGAGCTTCGTCGCGAAATAGGGGGCGAGGGCGCCGCCCATCCAGCGGACGAAGTTGTACCCGGCGGACGCGACGGGCCGCGGGTTGTCGGACACCTCCATCGCGGCCTCGGTGAACGCGGTGTTGTTCAGCCCGATCGGGATGCCGGACAGGATCGTGCAGACGATGATCCCGTCGTGCCCGAGGAAGGCCAGGCCCAGCTGGAACAGCACCAGCAGCGCCAGCCCGAGGTACATGACGCAGACCGTCCCGATCCGGCGCTGCAGCGCGGGCGCGCCGAACACCGAGGCCAGCGCGACCATGACGCCCCAGCCGAAGAACACCAGGCCGATGCCGTGGGCGCTCATCCCGAGCACGAACGGGGTGAAGGCGAGGACGGTGAAGAACGCGTAGTTGTAGAACAGCGCGGTGAACGCGGTGGTGGACAGCCCGCCGTGCCCGAGCGCGCGGATCGGCGCGGTCAGCCGGGTCTTCTCCGCGGGCTTCGGCGGCGCCTTGAGCAGCGTGACGATCAGCAGGAAGCCGACGGCCATCAGGATCGCGGTGCCGAAGAACGGGAAGCGCCAGTTCATGTCGCCGAGCAGCGCGCCGACGAGCGGGCCGAGCGAGATGCCGAGGCCGAGCGCGGCCTCGTACAGGACGATGGCCTTCTCGGCGCCGCCGGACGCCGCGCCGACGATGACGGCGAGCGCGGTGGCGACGAACAGCGCGTTGCCGAGGCCCCAGCCGGCGCGGAAGCCGACGAGCTGGCCGACGGTGTCGGACGTGCCGGCGAGCGCGGCGAACACCACGACGAGGGTGAGCCCGATCATCAGCGTCCTCTTGCCGCCGATCCGGCTGGACACCCAGCCGGTGATCAGCATGGCCACCGCGGTGATCAGGAAGTAGCTGGTGAACAGCAGCGAGACCTGGCTCGGTGTGGCCCGCAGGTTCGCGGCGATCGCGGGCAGGATCGGATCGACGAGCCCGATGCCCATGAAGGCGACGACGGCGGCGAAGGCGGTGGCCCACACCGACATCGGCTGCCTGAGGATGCCGCCGCCCTTCGACGAGGGAACAGCGTGCATGGAGACCCCCCCTTTAAGAGATCAAGGAGCGGTGAAGAGCTTGTCGAGGGCGGGCAGCGCCGCGGCGACCGCCGCGCGCTCCTCGTCCGTCAGCACCGCGAACCGTTCGGCGAGGAAGCCGATCCGCTGCTCGCGCCCGGCGGCCAGCCGCTCGCGGCCGGTCGCGGTGAGCGCGGCGGTGACGACGCGGGCGTCCGAGCCGTCGCGGCCGCGCTCGACCAGGCCGTCCCGCTCCAGCCGGTTGATCTGCGCGGTCATGGTGGGGAGCCGGACGCCGTGCTCGGCGGCCAGCTCGGTCATGCGGCGCGGCCCGTGCTCCAGCGAGCCGAGCACCGACAGCTGCTGGCTGGTGATCGCCTGGTCGGCGCTGACCCGGCGCAGCATCAGCACGATGTGCCGGAGGCTGCGGTTGAGCTGCTCGGCCAGCGCGCTCTCGGTAACGGTCACGGTTGCTCTCCTCGGGATTACTTAGTCAGTCTAAGTTAGTGTGGCTAAGCATTGGCGCGGTCCGGCATGTCTCGTCCGTCACACGCCGCCGGCCTCCCGGCGCCCGTAGGCTTCGGGGCATGGCGATGGAGACCACGGCCGAGTCCCCCGTGCCGGTGCGGACCGTCCTGCAGGCGGTCGGCGGCTGGATCGGCCGTCTCGGCCGGATCTGGGTCGAGGGCCAGATCACCGACCTCAACGCGCGCGGCGGCACCGTCTACGTGACGCTGCGCGACCCCGTCGCGAACATGTCCGTCCGGGTCGTCGGCCCGCGCGGGGTGTTCGAGGCCGCCGGGCCCGCCCTTACCGACGGCGCCCGCGTCGTCGTGCACGCCAAGCCCGACTTCTGGATCAACCGCGGGACGTTCTCGCTCAGCGCCATCGAGGTCCGCCCGGTCGGCGTCGGCGAGCTGCTGGCCCGGCTGGAGCGGCTCAAGCAGGTGCTCGCGTCCGAGGGCCTGTTCCGGCCCGAGCGCAAGCGCCCGCTGCCGTTCCTGCCCGGCAAGATCGGGCTGATCTGCGGCCGCGACTCCGACGCCGAGCACGACGTCCTGCAGAACGCCCGCCGCCGCTGGCCCGCCGTGGCGTTCCGCGTCGAGAACACCGCCGTCCAGGGCTCCTACGCCGTCGGCGAGGTCATGGAGGCGCTCCGCAAGCTCGACGCCGACCCCGAGATCGAGGTCATCGTCATCGCGCGCGGCGGCGGCGCCATGGAGGACCTGCTGCCGTTCTCCGACGAGACGCTCGTCCGCGCGGTCGCCGCCGCCCGCACCCCGGTCGTCAGCGCGATCGGGCACGAGCAGGACAGCCCGATCCTCGACCTCGTCGCCGACGTCCGCGCCTCCACCCCGACCGACGCGGCGAAGAAGACCGTCCCGGACGTGCGCGAGCAGCTCCAGCTCGTCCGGCAGCTCCGCGACCGCGGCCGCCGCTGCCTGGCGGGCGGCCTGGAGCGGGAGCTGCACTGGCTGAGGAACGTCCGGTCGCGGCCCGCCCTCGCCGACCCGGTCCGCGAGATCGAGCGGCAGTCCGAGCGGGTCCTGGCGCTGCGCGACCGGACCCGCCGGTGCGTGGCGTCCGCCCTGGACCGGGCCGGGGACGAGCTGTCGCACACCCGCGCCCGCCTGCTCGCCCTCTCCCCCGCCGCGACGCTCGACCGCGGCTACGCGATCGTCCAGCGCGAGGACGAGGCGGTCGTGCGGGAGCCCGCCGACGTCAAGGACGGCGAGCGCCTCCACGTCCGCCTGGCGGGCGGCCGGCTCACCGCCACCGTCTCCGGCCGCGAAGAGCCCTAGAGTGGTGCGAGTGGCAGAAGAGAACGCGACCGAGCGCAAGCCCTCGTACGAGCAGGCCCGCGACGAGCTGACCGAGGTCGTCAAGCGGCTGGAGGCCGGCGGGCTGACGCTCGAGGAGTCGCTCGCCCTGTGGGAGCGCGGCGAGAAGCTCGCCGCCGTCTGCGAGGAATGGCTCGAGGGCGCGCGCGCCAGGCTCGCCGCCGCCATGCAGGGACCGGAGGACGGCGAAGCCCCGGCCCCGTTCTGACCGTAGGGGGACACGCGTCCGGGACGGGCCCGCGGGCCCGGGTCAGGACCCCTGGGTGGCCGGCGCCGACGCCGTCGGCGCCGGGCCCGCACCCTGCTTGGCCTGCGGCTTCAGCGAGGCGGCGAGCACCGCCAGCTCCTCGTAGGACGCGGTGCCCGTCACCACGATGCTCATCCCGCCGGGGCCCGGCCGCGCCAGCGAGTTCGCCTTCTTGTCGTTGCGGTGGTACTTCGCCCACGATTCGCCGGCGACCTGCATCGTGCCGATCGGCTTGCTGCTGTTGGTCATCCGCGGGACGTAGGCTTCCGGCTTCTCGTTGCTCTGCTCCAGCGCCGCGTACTCGCCCTTCGGCGTCACGAACCCGAGATGCCACGCCACCGGCTGCTTGCCGCCGGAGTCCAGGCCGTTCAGGCGCGAGCTCGTCGGCCGCCAGCTCGGCGGCAGGCCCTCCGGCGCGTACGGCGTGTACGGCGCGTCGCTGCGCAGGGCCCACAGCTGCGAGGAGTAGTCGACGGTCCGCAGCACTTCCTTGTTGTCGCGCGGCGTGATCACGAAGATCGCCAGCACGAGCAGCAGGCACGCGCCCATCGCCATCGTGAAACCGCCGAGCCCGGTCGTCAGCCGCTTGTACACGGCCGGGCTGACCTGGACCACGGGACGGCCCGCGCCCTGCGGCGCCGCCGCGGCCTCGCCCCCGGCCCGCGCGCCCTCGCTCTCGGCCGGGGCCCGCTCGCCGTCGCCCTTGCCCTCGCCGGACGCGGCGTCCCCGGCGCCCTCAGAAACGGCGCCTTCCGAAACGGCGTCCTGCGGAGCGGCGCCGGCGGTCGCCTCGCCGTGCGCCCGCGGCGCCTCCGCCGCCGACGGCTCCCCGGCGGGCGGCCGCTCGCCGGCGGCGGGCTGCTCGGACCCGGAGACGGTCTCGGCGGCCTCCGGAGCGGATGCGGGACTCTTGTCGGTCACCCCTCCAGGATCCCGCACGGTCACGGCTGCTCTGTACGGGGGTTCCTGATCGTGCCGACGATGCCCATGATCTCGTCCGCCAGGGTGCGCGCCGCGTCCTCGTCGTCCATCAGCGAGATCTCCGACACCGCGCCCGCCATCGCGCCCGTCAGCACCACGACCAGCGCCTCGTCGACGCCGCCGTCCGCGGTGTGGAACAGCGCCGCGTTCCGGCGCGCCCACTTGTTCAGCCGCTGGCGCATCACCCGGTCGAACCCGGGCGGGCCGTCACCGGAGATGAACAGCCGCGCGACGTCCCGCTCCCGCAGGCACCCGTCGAGGTACGCGCCGGCGCCCGCGACGAACTGCCGCATCGCATCGTTCTCGCCCGCGTCCCGCACCGCGTTGATCGCCTTGCGGGTGCGCTCCTGCTGGCGGCCCTGGAACTCCTCGAACAGCGTCAGGTACAGGTCGGCCTTGCCGTTGAAGTGGTGGTACAGGCTGCCGACGCTGGCGCCCGCCTTGGCGACGATGTCGGTCACCGCGGCCTGCGCGAAGCCCGCCTCGCAGAAGACGTCCCGGGCGGCGGACAGCAGGGCGCTGCGCGTGGCGGCCCCGCGGTCGGAGGTGCGCGCGGGCGCCTCCGCGGCCCCCGCGCCCCCGTCCTGTGCCGCCCCGTCGGACGAGACGTCGATGTCGCTGCTCATGAGCCCTGAGATTACGCCCTCTTCCCACGGGGAAACGATCCCTTGCCCGCGTGACGGTCAAAACGACCCGCGCACGCGGGCGGCTCTCCCCGGCGCACCGGCTGGTCTGGTCCAATTTGTGACCCGCCGTCCGGTCCCCGGAGAATCCGAGTCACCACCGAACGAAGGGGCCGCCCCGTCATGTCCGAAGAGACCACCGTTTCCTCCCCGCTGACCACCGAGCCGGCCGCGCCGGACCGCAACCTGGCGATGGAGCTGGTCCGGGTGACCGAGGCCGCCGCCATGGCCGCGGCCCGCTGGGTCGGCCGCGGGGACAAGAACGGCGCCGACGGAGCCGCCGTCAACGCGATGCGCCAGCTCATCAACACCGTCTCGATGCGCGGCGTCGTCGTGATCGGCGAGGGCGAGAAGGACAACGCCCCCATGCTCTACAACGGCGAGGAGGTCGGCGACGGCTCCGGCGCGGAGTGCGACGTCGCCGTCGACCCGGTGGACGGCACCCGCCTCACCGCCCTCGGCATGAGCAACGCCATCGCCGTGCTGTCGGTGGCCCCGCGCGGATCGATGTTCGATCCGTCCGCCGTGTTCTACATGGAGAAGCTCGTCACCGGCCCCGAGGCCGCCGACGTCGTCGACATCGAGCGCCCGATCGCCGACAACATCCGCGCCATCGCGCGCGCCAAGGGCTCCTCCACGCACGACGTGACCGTCTGCATCCTCGACCGCCCCCGGCACGAGGGCATCGTCAAGGAGGTCCGCGAGACCGGCGCCCGCATCAAGTTCATCCTGGACGGCGACGTCGCCGGCGCGATCATGGCGTCCCGCCCCGGCACCGGCGTCGACCTGCTGCTCGGCATCGGCGGCACCCCCGAGGGCATCATCGCCGCCTGCGCGATCAAGGCGCTCGGCGGCGTCATCCAGGGCCGCCTGTGGCCGCAGGACGACGCCGAGCGGCGCAAGGCGATCGACGCCGGCCACGACCTCGGCCGCGTCCTCACCACCGACGACCTCGTCACGTCCGACGACGTGTTCTTCGCCGCCACGGGCATCACCGACGGGGAGCTGGTCGACGGCGTCCGGTACAGCAAGGGCACGGCCGTCACCCACTCCCTCGTGATGCGGTCGCGCAGCGGCACGATCCGCACCATCTCCAGCGAGCACAAGCTCAGCAAGCTCCGCGCCTACAGCGCCATCAACTTCGACAGCGCGGTCTAGGAGGCGCCGGTCAGGGGTCCAGGCGGCGGAAGCGCTGGGCCACGACGAGCGTGTCGTCGGTGATCTCGGGCGTGCGGCCGAGGAAGGCGGCGACGCCGTCGCTGCGGAAGAAGCGCTCGTGGTCGGCGCGCCATTCGGCGGCGCCGGCGTAGCCGCGGCCTTCGGCGCGGGCGTAGGCGTCGTCGATCTCCTTGATCGGGACGACGCGGACCTCGGTGAGCTCGATCGCGGCGGCGGGACGGCCGTCGGAGTCGAGCACGGCGAACCGGTCGCCGGGTCCGGGGACCGGCTCGCCGGCCTTCTCGTGGAGTTCGAGCAGGCCGGTGAAGGCGGTCTTCTCGCCGTTCAGGACCGCGGCCACGCCGCGGTCGCGTTCGGGGCCGGGGAAGGCGAGTTCGAGGGGCGCAAGATCGTCCATGGGCCTAGCGTCGCAGGCGGCCTCGGACGCGCTGCCGGAGGGTCCGCTTCGGGGCCCTGGCCTTCACCGAGCCGAAGAGGAGGGTGCCGGCGACCTCGATGGTGGGGCCCTCGGCGGCGGGACGGGTCCGGACCTCGCGGGTACTGAGCACGGTGCGGCCGGTGACGTCCACGCGGACGCCCTCGGGGACGAGGAGGCGGACGCGGCCGGCGAGGACCATCGAGTCGAGCACGATGTGGCGGCGCTGCAGGACGGCCTCGCGCAGGTCGAGTTCGACCGTTCCGAAGAGGGCGAGCAGCGGCAGCTTGACGGGGACGACCCAGCGGCCGTCGCGGCGGACGCGGCCGAAGAGGGCCGTGACCGGGCGGTCGTCCACGAGGATGGGCTGGGCCTCCTCGGGGCTGAGGTCGAGGGTGAGGCCGGTGAGCTCGCCGAGGGTGCGGGCGGCGTAGACGCGGGCGGTGCGGTCGGCGTGCTCGTCCATGGTGATGCGGCCGTCCGCGAGCGCCTCGCCGAGCACGGCGGCGACGCGCTCCCGGTCGGCGTCGGACGCGCGCAGGTCGCTCACGCGGGTCGCCTGTCCCGGGCGGCGGGGGATGTCCACACGAAGAGGTTACTGGGCCCGCGGCGGGGGACCCCGAGAAAAATGGATGGGTTTCGCCGAGACCGGTACCTAGGGTGACGGCATGACGGTGCAACGTGCGCAGCTCGCGGCCGAGGAGGGGGAGGCCGGGGCGGCGGCGATCAGCCTGCGCGGCGTGGTCAAGCGGTTCGGGACGTTCACCGCGGTGGACGGGCTGGACCTGGACGTCCCCGCGGGCAGCTGCCTGGGCCTGCTCGGGCCGAACGGCGCCGGGAAGTCGACGACCATGAAGATGCTGACCGCGCAGGCGGTGGCGGACGAGGGCGCCATCCGGGTGCTGGGGTTCGAGGTCCCCGCGCAGTCGAAGCAGGCGCGGGCGGCGATGGGGGTCGTCCCCCAGCAGGACAACCTGGACGAGGAGCTGACCGCCCGGGAGAACCTGGAGATCTTCGCGCACCTGTACCGGGTGCCGCGGCGCGAGCGCCGCGCGGCCGTGGACGACGCGCTGGCGATCGCGCACCTGACCGAGCGCCAGGGGACGAAGGTGGACGACCTCTCGGGCGGGATGCGGCGGCGGCTGCTGATCGCGCGGGGGCTGGTGCACCGTCCGGCGCTGGTGCTGCTGGACGAGCCGACGGTGGGCCTGGACCCGCAGGTCCGGGCGGAGCTGTGGGGGCTGATCGACGGGCTGCGCTCGCGCGGGACGACCGTGCTGATGTCGACGCACTACATCGAGGAGGCCGAGCGGCTGGCGGACGAGTGCGCGCTGATGTCGCACGGCAGGGTGATCGCGCGGGGGTCGCCGTCGGAGCTGGTCGCGCGGTACGCGGGCGAGCGGGTGGTGGAGCACTACGGGCCGCCCGACCGGCTCGCGGAGGTCGAGCGGATCGCGCGGGCGGCGGGGCTGCCGACGCGGCGGACGGGCCCGTCGGTGTCGGTGCTGAAGGCGGAGACGATCGCGCCGTCGCTGGACGAGGAGCTGGGGCCGGACGGCGTGCGCCGCGCGGCCAATCTTGAGGACGTGTTCGTCGTGCTGACCGGGGAGCGAGTGGAATGACCGTCGAGGCCGGGCGGGCGCCGCGGCTGCGGCGCTTCGAGGTCGCGCCGCTGAAGGGGATCTGGCGGCACGAGCTGGCCCTGTACAAGCGGTACTGGATGACGCAGTCGTTCGCGTCGATGGTGGAGCCGACGTTCTACCTGCTGGCGTTCGGCTACGGGTTCGGGTCGATGGTCGCGATGGTGGGCCACTACCGGTACCTGGACTTCGTCGCGACGGGCGTGGTGGGGACGGCGGCGCTGTTCACGTCGGTGTTCCCGGGGATGTTCAACTCCTATATCCGGCGGTCGTTCCAGCACACCTACGACGCGATCCTGGCGGCGCCGGTGGACGTGCACGAGCTGGTGACGGCGGAGGCGCTGTGGATCGCCGCGAAGTCGTCGGTCTACTCCTGCACGCCGATCGTGGTGGCGCTGTTCTTCGGGCTCGATCCGTCCTTCGGGATGCTGCTGGTGCCGTTCATGGTGTTCTTCCTGGCGCTCGGGTTCGGGCTGTTCGGGATGTGGACGTCGTCGGTGGTGCCGTCGATCAACTCGTTCGACTACGTGATCACCGGGGTGGTGACGCCGCTGTTCCTGGTGGCGGGGACGTTCTTCCCGGTGGACGCGCTGCCGGACTGGGCGCGGTACGCGGCGCGGGTGAACCCGCTGTACCACTGCGTGGAGCTGGTGCGGGACGCGGTGTTCGGGCTGCGGCCGCTCACCGACCTCGGGCATCTGGGGGCGCTGGTGGCGTTCGCGGGCCTGATGTGGATACTGGCGGTCCGGGGCATGCGGAGGCGGCTGATCGACTGATCGGGACGTCTTCCCGGATGATTGACCCGGCGCGTACCCTGTCTCTACGCTGACGCGAATCTTCTTCACATTTCGTCAGGCAGAGAGGTCGGACCGCATGAGCGAGGGCATCACCGAGCGGGACCGCCGGGCGCGGGTCTCCGCCTACGCCGCTTTCGCCGTCCAGGGACTGTGCTTCGCCTCTCTGGTGACGCAGGTGCCGAAGATGCAGGATACGCACCACCTCAGCGACGGGACGCTCTCCCTCGTGCTGCTCATGGTGCCGCTGATCGCCGGCGTCGGCAGCGTCATCTCGGGCGCGCTGTTCAAGCGGTTCGGCAGCGGCCTCGTGCTGCGGGTCGCGCAGCCCGCCGTGGCCGTCACCATCGTGCTGATCGGCGCCACCGGCGACAACGACATCGCCCTCTACGGGGCGGTCGCGCTGTTCGGCCTGTTCGTCGGCGCGGTGGACGCCTCCATGAACGCGCAGGCCATCGCGGTGGAGCGGCGGTACGGCGTCAGCCTGATCACCGGCTTCTACGCGGTGTGGTCCGTCGCCGGGATCCTCGGCGGCCTGTGGGCGTCGGCGTCCAACAAGATGGACCTCTCGCTCCTCACCGGCTTCGGGATCGCCGCCGCCGTCGGCATCGTGGCGTCCCTCGCCACCGGGCCGCGCCTGTACCGGCGCGAGGAGGAGGGCGACGGGCCGTCCGCCGAGGAGCTCAAGGCCGCCGAGCGCAGCGTCCCGTGGCGCCCGATCCTGATCGTCGGCGCGGCGATGGCCGTCGCCTACCTGGCCGACTCGGCGATCTCCAGCTACGGCGCCAAGTACCTGGACGACGAGCTGTCGGCGGCCGACTGGGTCGCGCCGCTCGGCTACGTCGCCTACCAGATCACGATGGTGATCAGCCGCGCGGTCGCCGACCTCGGCGTCCGCCGCTCGGGCCCGGTCCAGGTGGTGCGGCTCGGCGGTCTGGTCGGCATCGTCGGCATGGTCGGCGTGGTGGCGGCGCCGAACGCGGCCGTCGCCATCGCCGCCTTCGCGGTCGCCGGCCTCGGCCTCAGCGTGATCGCGCCGGTCTCCTTCTCCGCCGCCGGACGCGTCGACCCGACCGGCCTCGGCGTCGCGGTGGCCCGCGTCAACATCTTCAACTACGTGGGCTTCGTGCTCGGCGCCGCCGTCGTCGGCGCGATCGCGCCGGTCAGCCACGACCACGGCCTGCGGCTGGCGTTCATCGTCCCGGCCGCGCTGATCCTGGTCGTCTTCGTCACCGCCAAGGGCTTCGACCCGAAGCCGGTCCAGGGCGCCGACCCCAACACCCCCGCCATGGAACGCCCCTTCGCCTAAGCAAGCCCCACCCGTGCAACCCGGCTGAACACAGGCACGAAAGGCCCGGTTGGACACGGCACGGAAGGCCGGACCTCAGCCACGGCCACGGGCAGGCACGCGGAGCGAGTGCAGCGAGCGCAGCGGGCCTGCCCGACGACGGAGGACGCGTTTCGCGCGGAGCGCCAGCGGAGCGGGAAACGCGTCCTCCGTCGTGACGGGGGTTCCAGGGGGTCGCCCCCCTGGGATCACACGGTCTCTTCCAGTGCGCTCACGGCCTTCTCGCCTTCCACCTGGGCCTGTTCCGGCGTCAGGTCCTGGAGCGCCCGGCTCAGCGCCACTTCGGCGGCGTCGGCGGCGGCGCGCAGGGTGACGGCGTGCTCCTGTGCGCGTTCGAGGTCGCCCAGGCCGACGCAGTCGAAGGCGACCTGCGCGTCGTGACCGGCCATCTTCAGCTGCCGTGCGGCCTCATCCAGACTCATCCATACCTCCTACACCGGGGATGTTGGTCCTACCCTTCCGTCCCCCCGGTAACCGCTTTGCCGAGCAGCTGTGCCGCCTTGACCAGGCGACTTTCGGCAATTCGGGCATATCCCAGCACGAGAGCGGGGGGCGCGCCGGCGGCGCGTTCGGCGGACCACATCTCGCGGGCGCCGGCCGCCGACACCCCGGACCGCGCGGCGCGGGCCAGGACCGCGTCCTCGTCTGATCCGGGCGGGAGTTCCACATAGAGGTGGATGCCCGCTGAGACGCCGTGAACCGTCGCGCCGGGCACGTATGTGGCGAGCGCGTCGGCGAGGGCGTCGCGGCGGGACCGGTAGCGGCGCCGCATGGTGCGCAGATGCCGGTCGTAGCCGCCGCCGCGGAGGAACTCGGCGAGGGCGTACTGCTCGATGACGGGCGCGCCGAGGTCGGTCTGGCCGCGGTGCTCGCGGAGCCGCGTCGCGAGGCGGGCGGGGGCGACGGTCCAGCCGAGGCGCAGCGCGGGCGCGAGGGCCTTGCTGACGGAGCCGAGCAGCACGACGCGGTCGGGGTCGACGCCCTGGAGGCAGCCGACGGGTTCGCGGTCGTAGCGGAACTCGGCGTCGTAGTCGTCCTCCAGGATCAGGCCGTCGACGTCCCGCGCCCAGGCGATCAGCTCGGCGCGGCGGGACGGGGACAGCACGACGCCGGTGGGGTACTGGTGGGCGGGCGTGACGAGGACGGCGCGCGCGTTGGTGCGGGCGAGCGCGGCGACGTCCACGCCGTCGGCGTCCACGGGGACGCGGACGAGCCGGATGCCGGACGCCTCCAGCATCGGCAGCTGCCGGACGCTGGTGGGGTCCTCGACGGCGAGGGCGCGGTGGCCGTCCGCGATCAGCAACCGGACCAGCGCGGACAGCCCGTGCGCCACCCCGTTCATGATCACGACGCGGCCGGGGTCGGCGACGGCGGCGCGGACCCGGCCGAGGTAGCCGGCCAGCTCGGTGCGCAGCGGCCGGACGCCGCCGGGGTCGGGGTAGGTCAGCTCCTCGCTGGGGAGCGTGCGCAGCGCGGCGCGGGTGGCCGCGATCCAGCGCTCCCGGGGGAAGGCGGACAGGTCGGGCTGGCTGGGCCACAGGTCGTAGAGCGCGCCGGGGTCGGGCGGGATGTCGCAGGACGGGAGCGCGGCGGGGGCCGGGTCCTCGGCGGGAGGGGCGGGAACGGGGTCGTCGGGGCGGGCGAGGGGGGCGATGCGGGTGCCGTCGCCGCGCCGGGCGATGAGGAAGCCCTCGGCGGTCAGCTGCTCGTAGGCGGCCACGACGACGCCGCGGGACACCTCGAGGTCGCGGGCGAGGTCGCGGCTCGACGGCAGTCGGGTGCCCGCGGTCAGCCGCCCGGCCCGCACCGCCGCGCGGAAGCCCGCGGCGATCTGCGCGGCCAGCCGTCCCGCCCCGCGGTCGAGTGGGAGATGGAGGTCGGTCACATGACACTCAGCGTCGATCGGGCGTTCATGCGTCACTTGCCCGAGATTGGTCCATGGTCGATGGTAGCCATTGGCTCTGTGTTCAGGTCCAACGGGCTCCTAGCGTTCGAGTCATGAAGATCTCCTCTCTCTCCCTCGGGGGCGGCGCCGCCGCCGGGACCGCGATGTTCCTCGTCGGCACGCTGACCGCGGTGTCCGCGACGATCGCGGACTATCCGGTCTTCGGCGGCCAGGCCGTCCGGTACACGGTGGCCGCGGTGATCCTGCTGGCGGTGGCGCGGCTGCGCGGCGGCCCGGCCCGGCGGCCGGCGGCGCGGGAGTGGGCGCTGCTGGCGGCGCTGGCGGGGACGGGCCTGGTCGCGTTCAACGTGTGCATCGTCGCGGCGACCCGGGACACCAGCCCGGCGACGATCGGCACGGTGATCGCGACGGTGCCGATCGTGCTGGCGCTGGTCGGGCCGCTGCTGGAGGGCCGCCGGCCCGCGCCGGCGGTGGTGGCCTCGGCGTGCGTGGTCGCGGCGGGGGCGGCGCTCGCCAACGGGCTCGGCGGGGGCAGCCTGCGGGGGCTGCTGCTGTCGCTGGGCGCGCTCGCCGGGGAGGTGTGCTTCTCGCTGCTGGCCGTCCCGCTGCTGCCGACGCTCGGCCCGGTGCGGGTGTCGGCGTACTCGGCGGCGATCGCCGCGCCGATGCTGCTGGCCGTCGGGCTGGTCACCGACGGGACGGCCGTGCTGCGGGCGCCGACCGGCGCGGAGTTCGCGGGGCTGGCGTACCTGTCGGTGATCGTCACCGTGATCGCGTTCCTGCTCTGGTACGGGGCGCTCGGCCGGCTCGGCGCGGACCGGGCGGGGTTGTTCGCCGGGATGATCCCGGTCAGCGCGGTCGTCACCACGGTGGTCCTCGGGCTCGGACGGCCCGGGCCGGCGGACCTGGCGGGGGCGGCGCTGGTGGCCGTGGGGGTCGTCCTCGGGCTGCGGCGCCGGGTCGTACCCTGTGAGGCGGCCCCCATCGGAATCGCGCGAGGATCTGCCTGAGATGCCTGAGTTCTCCTACACCGACCTGCTGCCGCTCGGCCCCGACGAGACCGACTACCGGCTCCTGACCTCCGACGGGGTCTCCACGTTCGAGGCGAACGGCCGGACGTTCCTGCAGGTCGAGCCGGAGGCCCTGCGACTCCTCACCGAGACCGCCATGCGCGACATCGCGCACCTGCTGCGGCCCGCGCACCTGGCGCAGCTGCGCCGGATCCTCGACGACCCCGAGGCGTCCCCCAACGACCGGTTCGTGGCGCTGGACCTGCTGAAGAACGCGGGGATCGCGTCCGGCGGCGTGCTTCCGATGTGCCAGGACACCGGCACCGCGATCGTCATGGGCAAGCGCGGCCAGCACGTCCTGACGGACGGCCGCGACGAGGAGCACATCTCGCACGGCGTGTACGACGCGTACACGAAGCTGAACCTGCGCTACTCGCAGATGGCGCCGCTGACGATGTGGGACGAGAAGAACACCGGCAGCAACCTGCCCGCGCAGGTCGAGCTGTACGCGGCGCCGGGCGACGCCTACAAGTTCCTGTTCATGGCCAAGGGCGGCGGCAGCGCGAACAAGTCGTTCCTGTACCAGGAGACCAAGGCCGTCCTGAACCCGAAGCGGATGATGTCCTTCCTGGAGGAGAAGATCCGCTCGCTGGGCACGGCCGCGTGCCCGCCGTACCACCTGGCGATCGTGGTGGGCGGGACGTCCGCCGAGTACGCGCTGAAGACCGCCAAGTACGCGTCGGCGCACTACCTGGACACGATGCCGACGGAGGGCTCGCCGCTGGGCAACGGCTTCCGCGACCTGGAGCTGGAGCTGCAGGTGTTCGAGCTGACGCAGCAGCTCGGCATCGGCGCGCAGTTCGGCGGCAAGTACTTCTGCCACGACGTGCGGGTGATCCGGCTGCCGCGGCACGGCGCGTCCTGCCCGGTGGCGATCGCGGTGTCGTGCAGCGCGGACCGGCAGGCCCTCGCCAAGATCACCGCGGAGGGCGTGTTCCTGGAGCGGCTGGAGACCGACCCGGCGCAGTACCTGCCCGACACCACCGACGAGCACCTGAACGACGAGGTCGTGAAGATCGACCTGAACCGCCCGATGGCGGAGATCCGGGCCGAGCTGACCAAGTACCCGGTGAAGACGCGGCTGTCGCTGACCGGGCCGCTGGTGGTGGCGCGCGACATCGCGCACGCCAAGATCAAGGAGCGGCTGGACGCGGGCGAGCCGATGCCTCAGTACCTGCGGGACCACGCCGTCTACTACGCGGGGCCGGCGAAGACGCCGGAGGGCTACGCGTCGGGCTCGTTCGGGCCGACGACCGCCGGCCGGATGGACTCCTACGTCGAGCAGTTCCAGGCGGCGGGCGGCTCGCTGGTGATGCTGGCGAAGGGCAACCGGTCCAAGCAGGTCACCGACGCGTGCAAGGAGCACGGCGGGTTCTACCTCGGCTCGATCGGCGGCCCGGCGGCGCGGCTCGCGCAGGACTGCATCAAGAAGGTCGAGGTCCTGGAGTACCCGGAGCTCGGCATGGAGGCCGTCTGGAAGATCGAGGTCGAGGACTTCCCGGCCTTCATCGTCGTGGACGACAAGGGCGGCGACTTCTTCGCCGACACCACCGGCCCCGTCCTCACCATCGGCCGCCGCTGACCCGGCCGCACGATACCACCCTCGGCGCCCCCGGAATCCGGGTCCTGACGGCCCGATTCCGGGGCGTTTCGGGGCGGCAGGTCACATATTGGGGCTAAATCCAACTTGGTGGAGACGTCTCCCCGGTGACCGCGTGGCCACTCCGGTATCTTTTCCGCCATGTCTCAGTCAGAGCGCCTCGTGCTGGCGACGCGCTATCGGCTGGTCTCGGAAATAGGTCAGGGCGCCAACGGCACCGTGTGGCGGGGCCATGACGAGCTCCTCGATCGCGCGGTGGCGATCAAGGAGCTTCGGCTCCCCGAGGACCTTTCCCAGGACGACCGGGTGGTCTTCTTCCGCCGTACCCTGCGCGAGGCGCGCGCGCCCGCGCAGCTGCGCACCCACTCCATCGTCGAGGTCTACGACGTCGTCACCGAACAGGGCCGGCCGTGGATCGTGATGGAGCTGATCGAGGCGCCGAACCTCGAGCAGCTCATCGAGCGCGACGGCCCGCTGCCGCCCGAGCGCGTCGCGCACATCGGGCGGCGGCTGCTGGAGGCCCTCAACACCGCGCACAAGGCCGGGATCGTGCACCGCGACCTCAAGCCGAGCAACGTGCTGCTGGACGGCGACCGGGTCGTGCTCACCGACTTCGGGCTGGCGTTCTCGTCGGGCTCGGCGAGCCTGACCAAGACCGGGCACTTCATGGGCTCCCCCGCGTACGTCGCCCCGGAGGTCGCCGCGGGCGAGAAGGCCACGCCCCGCTCCGACCTGTGGTCGCTCGGCGCGACGCTGTACGCCGCGCTGGAGGGCCGCCCGCCGTTCGAGCGCGACAACGTCATGGCGACGCTGAGCGCACTGGCGAACGAGTCGACGCCGCCGCCGCAGAACGCCGGCGCGCTCGGCCCGGTGATCACCGGGCTGCTGGAGAAGAACCCGACGCGCCGGCTCAGCCACGCCCGCGCGGTGGACCGGCTGGAGCGGGCCATGGCGGGACCGCGCGCCGGGCGCCGGCAGGCGACGCCCCGCTACCGGCTGATGGCGGTGATCGCGCTGATCGGCGCGACCGTCGCGTCCTGCGGGATCGGCGCCACCGCGCTGATCGTCGGGATGATGCGGGAGAGCCCCGGGCCGTCCCCGACGTCCCGCGCCTCCACCCCGTCCGGCCGGCCCGGCGAGGCCGCCCCGCCGGCCGGTGTCGCGAGCAGCACGCTGGTCGTGCGGGCCCGCAGCGCCTCCTGCAAGATCTTCGTGTCGGAGCCCGGCACCGCGATGCGGGTGCTGAGCGACGAGACGCTCGCCGCGGGCGAGGCGCGCCGGTACGGCGAGGCCCACATCAACGCGGTGATCTACGACGCGTCCGCCTGCGACGTGTGGGTGAACGGCCAGGAGAAACCGCTGGGCAAGCCCGGTGAGCGCGTCAGCTACACCGTGGCGAAGGGCTCCGGGGGCTGATCACGGCCGCGCCCGCGCGGGAATGCGCGGGCGCCCCGCGCCGCTGCCATGAAGGAACGGCGGTGACGATTGCGCGGGGGCTCCTCGGGGACGTCCCCCACGGAGGTGGCTTCATGTCGGAGCAGGAATTCCGGGTCGAGCACGACTCCATGGGCGAGGTCCGGGTGCCGGCGGCGGCGAAGTGGCGGGCGCAGACACAGCGGGCCGTCGAGAACTTCCCGATCTCCGGACGCGGACTGGAGCCCGCGCACATCGCCGCGCTGGGGCAGATCAAGGCGGCGGCCGCGGCGGTGAACGCGGAGCTCGGCGTGCTGGACAAGGACGTCGCCGAGGCGATCGGCGAGGCGGCCCGCGAGGTCGCGGACGGCCGCTGGAACGACCAGTTCCCCATCGACGTGTTCCAGACCGGGTCCGGGACGTCGTCGAACATGAACGCCAACGAGGTCGTGGCGACGCTGGCGGAGGAGCGGCTCGGCCGGCCCGTCCACCCGAACGACCACGTGAACGCCTCCCAGTCGTCCAACGACGTGTTCCCGTCGTCGATCCACATCGCGGCGACCGGCGCGGTCGTGAACGAGCTGATCCCCGCGCTGCGGCACCTGCGCGACGCGCTGGCCCGCAAGGCGGACGAGTTCGCGACGGTGGTGAAGGCGGGCCGCACGCACCTGATGGACGCGACGCCGGTGACGCTCGGGCAGGAGTTCGGCGGGTTCGCGGCGCAGGTCGGGCACGGCGTGGAGCGGCTGGAGGCGGTGCTGCCGCGGCTGGCGGAGCTGCCGCTCGGCGGCACCGCGGTCGGCACCGGGATCAACACGCCGGAGGGGTTCGCCGCCCGCGTCATCGCGGAGATCGCGCGGGTCACCGGGCTGCCGCTGACCGAGGCCCGCGACCACTTCGAGGCGCAGGGCGCCCGGGACGGCCTCGTCGAGGCGAGCGGCGCGCTGCGCACCGTCGCGGTGAGCCTCAACAAGATCGCCAACGATCTGCGCTGGATGGGGTCGGGGCCGCGGGCCGGCCTCGCCGAGATCCGGCTGCCGGACCTGCAGCCCGGCTCGTCGATCATGCCGGGCAAGGTGAACCCGGTGATCCCGGAGGCGGTGACGCAGGTGGCCGCGCAGGTGATCGGGAACGACGCGGCGATCGCGTTCGGCGGCGCGGCGGGCAGCTTCGAGCTGAACGTGATGCTGCCGATGCTGGCCCGCAACGTGCTGGAGTCGATCACACTGCTGGCGAACGTGTCGCGGCTGCTCGCGGACCGCTGCGTGGACGGCATCGAGGCGGACGTGGACCGGCTGCGCGAGTACGCGGAGTCGTCGCCGTCGATCGTGACGCCGCTGAACCGCTACATCGGCTACGAGGAGGCGGCGAAGGTCGCCAAGCAGGCCCTCGCGGAGCGCAGGACGATCCGGGAGGTCGTCATCGAGCGCGGGCATGTCGCCGACGGGAAGCTCACCGAGGAGCAGCTGGACGCGGCGCTGGACGTGCTCGGCATGACCAACGCGTCCCGCGGCTGACGGCTTCAGCGGCCGCTGGAGGCGTCAGGGGGCGCGCGCGGCGGCGCGGGGCACGGCGGCGGCGGGTTCGCCCGCGAGAGGCCGTCATGGCGCCGCGGAGACGAGAAGAGGGGCGGCCCGGCGGGCCCGCCCCTCTCTCCTGTGCTTCCGAACGCGGTCTAGTACCAGCCGCTGGACTGCGAGTGCGCCCAGGCGCCGCAGGGCGTGCTGTACCGGTCCTTGATGTAGCCGAGGCCCCACTTGATCTGGGTCGTGGCGTTGTTCTGCCAGTCGGGCCCCGCGCTCGCCATCTTCGAGCCGGGCAGCGCCTGCGGGATCCCGTACGCGCCGGACGGGTTCGCCGCGTGGGTGTTCCAGTGGCTCTCCTTGTTCCACAGGTTCACCAGGCAGCCGAACTGGCCGGAGCCGCTCATGCCGTAGCTCGGCAGCAGCCTCTTGGCGATCTGCTGAGCCTCGCCCGCCGGGACGGGGTCGCCGGACGGGCCGCCGCCGCTGCCGCCGCTCGGGGACTTCGTCTTGGTGGGGGTCGGGGTCGGGATCGGCTTGCCCTTGGCCTGCAGCTTCGGCCCCTTGGACGGGTCCTGGCGGGTCGCGCGGGAGGCCCGCTCGTAGGCCTCCTTGCGGCGCATCTGCTCCATGACCATGGGGTCGACCTTGGGCGCGGCGGCGGCGTCCGCCAGCTTCTTCGGCTGGACGGTCTTGGTGCCGCCGTCGTCGGACCCGCCGGTCATCGCGAACGCGGCGCCACCGCCGCCGACCACGACCAGCGCGCCCGCGACCACCGCGGCGATCTTCAGGCCGTTGCGGCCGCCGCCGGAGCGGCGCGCGCCGCCGGGCCGGCCGGACGCGGAGCGGGAGGCGCCGAGCCGGCGGGGGCCGGAGCGGCGGGCGGGACCGGCGGCGGAGCCGGCGCCGAAGGCGATCTCGTCGCGGGGCTCGCCGATGTCCTGCCCTTCGAGCCCGGGGGCTCCCATGGCGAGGACGCCGGTCGCGCCGGTCGCGGTGGCCGGGGACTCGCCCTGCGAGACGGGCTGGAAGCCGAGGGTGTCGCCCGCGGGGGGCGCGCCGAACGCGGGCGCCGCGCCGGCGACCTTGACGTCCTCGTCGCCGGGTGCGGCCGGGAACGCCTCGGCGCCGCCGAGCCGGGGGGTCTCGGCGGAGGCCGGGGCCGCGTGCGACCACGGCTCCTCGGGGGCAAAGCTCTGTCGTTCGTCTCGCCTAGGGGACCCGGGACGGTCTCCGAACAAGGCGGTCCTTCCGACGGTCGCACGCGCATGGACACGCGGGCGAACTGCTTCCACCCCGGCCCGGCGGCGCGTCCGCACCGCGGACGGCTCCGGGCCCTGAGCGGCTCGCGCCCGCGCGCTTTTACAGGGGGGTGCGCTGCGGGCGGCACCGTTCTGGGGGTGCTTACGAGGAGACACAATGCCCGAGCCCGAGCCCTGGTCCGCAACCGAAACGAGACAAATGCTGCGAGTGGTGCGGTTGTCAACTCGCCGCTCGCCTCCCCGAAAACGGGGAGGGACCTGCGGTTCCTTTACCTTGCGGCGGTTCGTGTGACCTTCATCACAAGTCGACGGTGCGGCGTTTAACGATCACGTTCCGTGTGGTTATCCACAGGACCGTCCACAGGCAGGAGACGGGGCGCCCCGCCGGCGCCTCCCGAGGAGGGCCGGCGGGGCGCCCGCCGCGTCCGGTGCGGGTCCGTCAGGCGACGACCTCGCCGAGCATGTCGGTCACCAGCGCCGCGATCGGCGACCGCTCCGACCTCGTCAGCGTCACGTGCGCGAACAGCGGGTGCCCCTTCAGCTTCTCCACCACCGCGGCGACGCCGTCGTGCCGGCCGACCCGCAGGTTGTCGCGCTGCGCCACGTCGTGCGTCAGCACCACCCGCGAGCCCGCGCCGATCCGCGACAGCACGGTCAGCAGCACGCCGCGCTCCAGCGACTGCGCCTCGTCCACGATCACGAACGAGTCGTGCAGCGAGCGGCCCCGGATGTGGGTGAGGGGCAGGACCTCCAACATGTCACGGTCCACCACCTCCTCGATGACCTCCGGGGTCGTCACCGCCGAGAGCGTGTCGTAGACGGCCTGCGCCCACGGCGACATCTTCTCGTTCTCCGACCCCGGCAGGTAGCCGAGCTCCTGGCCGCCGACCGCGTACAGCGGGCGGAACACCACGACCTTGCGGTGCCGCCGCCGCTCCATCACGGCCTCCAGGCCCGCGCACAGCGCGAGCGCCGACTTGCCCGTGCCGGCCCGCCCGCCGAGCGAGACGATCCCGACGTCCTCGTCCATCAGCAGGTCGAGGGCGATGCGCTGCTCGGCGGACCGGCCGCGCAGCCCGAACACCTCCCGGTCGCCCTTCACCAGCTTCACCGACTTGTCGGGCAGCGTCCGGCCGAGCGCCGAACCGCGCTCCGACAGCAGCCGCAGGCCGGTGTGGCACGGCAGGTCCCGCGCCTCCTCCAGGTCCGCGCCGCCCGTCTCGTACAGCTCCTCGACGAGCCCGCCCGGCACCTCCAGCTCCCGCATCCCCGTCCAGCCGGACTCCACCACGGCCAGCTCCGCCCGGTACTCCTCGGCGGCGAGCCCGACCGCGGACGCCTTCACCCGCATCGGCAGGTCCTTGGAGACCAGCACCACGTCGCGTCCCTCGCGGGCGAGCCACGCCGCCACCGACAGGATGCGGGTGTCGTTGTCGCCGAGCCGGAAGCCGTCCGGCAGCACGCTCGGGTCGGAGTGGTTCAGCTCGACCCGCAGCGTCCCGCCCTGGTCCCCGTTCGGCCCCTGCACCGACACGGCCTCGTCCAGCCGGCCGTGCTCCAACCGCAGGTCGTCCAGCGTGCGCAGGGCCTGCCGTGCGAAGTAGCCGAGCTCCGGGTGATGCCGCTTGCCCTCGAGCTCGGAGATGACGACGATGGGCAGCACGACCTCGTGCTCGGCGAACCGGGTCATCGCCCCCGGGTCGGCGAGCAGGACGCTGGTGTCGAGGACGTACGTGCGCCGGACCGGAACGGGCGTTCCGGCGGGGATCCCGGACTCGGGACGGCGCGGCGAGGTTGTGGCCACTCGATCTCCCTGACTATGGGGGATGTACCGGTGGCGCGACAGTCCGCCCCCGTACGGCCGGAGACCCCGGTCAGGGGACGACGGCCTGGGGCGGTGGTCTCTGCGACGGAGGCGACAGGAAGACCGTCAGGTACCGTAGCGCCGGTGCCGCGCGGCGTAGGAACGCATCGCCCGCAGGAAGTCGACCTTGCGGAAGTCCGGCCAGTGGACCTCGCAGAAGTAGAACTCCGAGTGGGCGCTCTGCCAGAGCATGAAGCCGGACAGGCGCTGCTCCCCCGAGGTGCGGATGACCAGATCCGGATCCGGCTGGCCGCGCGTGTAGAGATGCTCGGCGATGTGCTCCACCTCGAGGCCCTCGGCGAGTTCCTCGATGCTGGTGCCACGGCTCGCCTGCTCGATGAGCAGAGAGCGCACCGCATCAGCGATCTCACGCCTACCTCCATACCCAACGGCGACGTTCACAATCAGGCCGGGAGCGCCGGATGTCGCCTCACCCGCGTCTTTCAGGACGCGGGCGGTCTTATCGGGCAGGAGGTCGAGGGCGCCGACGGGCTTGACGTGCCACCCCTCGTCGGCGAGCTTGCGGACGGTGTTCTCGATGATCTCCAGCAGCGGGTCGAGCTCGTTCGCGGGACGGTTCAGGTTGTCGGTGGACAGCAGCCAGAGCGTGACGTGCTCCACCCCGGCCTCGGTGCTCCACTGCAGCAGCTCGGAGATCTTGTCGGCGCCGCGCTGGTGCCCGTGGTTGACGTCGGCCAACCCCATCGACCTGGCCCAACGCCGGTTCCCGTCGAGGATGACGCCGACGTGCCGGGGGGTGATGTCGGTGGGCAGCGACGCCTCGACGCGGTGCTCGTACATGCGGTAGACGGCGTCCCGGACGGCCGCGTACGGCCCGCTGTGGCGGATCGCGGCGGTCAGCCGGGCACCGGCGGAAGGAACGCGGCGCGCACGGCCGTCCCGGGCCGCGCCGGCCTCGGCGCCGCCCTTCGCGGCCTTGTCGCGCCCTGACATCCCCGTACGCCGAACCCCCATGTGGGCATCCCTTCGAGCGATCCTCCCTGATGGGAACGGACGCTCAATTATGGCCCGACGGCGACACTTTTCCCGCCGTTCCGGTGATGTCAGGCTAGCGCGCAGGTCGGGGGGCTCTGCCGTGCCGAGCCGCCCCGCCCGGCCAGGACGCCGCGGAGGCGCCGGACACTCCGGATGTCCCGACCATTCCGGCGTGATCGACCTCGGCCAGCAGCGCGTTCAGGAACCGCGCGAGCTCGGCGGAGGTGAGCACGGCGCGGATGCCGCGCCCGCCCGCCCCCCACGCCTCGATCACCGCCCGGCGCGCCACCCGCCAGCGCCCGGCGGCGGACTGCTGGCGCCCCACCCACATCGATGAGGTCCGCACCGCGCAGCGCAGCTCGCCGGTGCTGATCACGTCGCCGCGGTCGCGGTAGCGGAAGGCGAACAGCTCGGGCTCCCGGGCGGCGCCGGCCGCGGGCGGGTCGGGGAAGCGGTCGTCGGGGTCGGGCCAGCGGGCCGCCTGCGGGGAGCCGTCGGCGCGGGCGGCGTCGACCCGGCGGGCGAGGTCGGCCAGGAAGTAGCCGCAGCGCTCCCCCACCGCGCCGAAGCGGTCGCCGTCGCGGCGCAGCTCCAGGGTGACCTCGAACGGGGTGCCGCCGCGGTCCAGCGAGGCGACCGGCACGACGTCCAGCACCGAGCCGTCCAGGCAGCGCAGCGCCCTCACGCTCCGTCCCCCTCCCCGGCGGCGTCCCGGCGCGGCCCACCCGCGCTTCAACGCACATTAGGCCAGGTCGGCACCATGATCACACCCAGCGGACGTCGTGATCGCGTAATGATCCGCGGCGCCGGGGGTCAGGGCTTCGGGCCGGCGGCGCGGGCGCGCTCGACGTGCTCCAGGGCGCTGCGCAGCTCGCCGAGCCACTCGTCGGTGTTCTTGCCGACGAGCCGGACGCACCAGGCGAGCGCGTCGCTGCGGCTGCGCGCGACGCCGGCCTCGACGAGGGTGTCCAGGACGCGGCGCTCGGGCTGGCGGAGCCGGGTCATGACCGGCACGGACAGGGTGGTGAACATCTCCCGGTGGCCGCCGCACTCGGCGCCCCAGGAGACCTTGTGGCCGAAGGCGTGCTCGGCCTCGCGCGCGATGGCGATGCGCTGGTCGCGGGTGTCGGCGCGGAAGCGCTGGACGTGCCCGGCGAGCAGCGCGGACCGCTCGGTCTCCGAGACGTCCTTCGCGGCGTCCGGCTCCGGGAGCCGGCCGACCACGCTGACCTCCTCGCGGTCGACGACGACCTCGGGCGCACCCTCGAACCAGCCGTCGGGCAGGCGCCCGGCGAACCAGCCGCGCAGCCGGTCCGCCGCTTCGCTTGTAGTCATGTAATCAAAATTACAGCCTGCGGAGCGGCGGCACCAGCCTCCATCGCGATTGACATTCGCCATCTTTTGAGAGTTACTCTCAAAAACGATGGACTCTTAGTTGGAGGCGAGTGTCATGAGGGTGGGCAACGAGAGGCGCTGGTGGGGGCTCGGCGCGCTGGCACTGAGCATGCTGGCGCTCGGCTTCGACATGACGATCCTCAACGTGGCGCTGACCACGATCTCCGAGAAGCTGCACGCGAGCACCAGCGAACTCCAGTGGATCGTCGACTCCTACCTGCTGGTCTTCGCCGCGCTACTCCTCCCGGCCGGGCTCCTCGGCGACCGCCTCGGCCGCCGGCGGACGCTGCTGGCCGGCATGGCGGTCTTCGGCGCCGCCTCGCTCGCCGGGGCCCTGGCGGGCGGCACCGGCGGCGTCATCGCCGCCCGCGCCTTCATGGGCCTGGGCGCGGCGATCATGATGCCGCTGTCGATGTCCATGCTCCCCGCCGTCTTCCCGCCGCACGAGCGGACCCGCGCCATCGCGGTCTGGTCGTCCGCGTCCGCCCTCGGGCTGCCGATCGGCCCGCTGCTCGGCGGCTGGCTGCTGGAGCACTTCTCGTGGAGCTCGATCTTCCTGGTCAACGTCCCGATCGTGGCGGTCGGCGGCATCGCGCTGGCCTTCACCATGCCCGAGACCCGGGACCCGGCCGCCCCCAAGGCGGACGGCCCCGGCTCGCTGCTGTCGATGGGCGGCCTCGTCGCCCTGGTGTACGGGGTCATCGAGGCCCCCGTGCGCGGCTGGGGCGACCCCGTCGTGCTCGGCGTGCTCGCCCTGTCCGCCGTCCTGCTCGCCGCGTTCGTGCTGTGGGAGCGGCGTGCGGCGCAGCCGATGATGGACGTCCGGCTGTTCCACGACCGCCGGTTCAGCTGGGCGATGGTCGCCGCCATCGCCGCCAACCTGCTGATGGGCGGGCTGCTGTTCGTCTTCCCGCAGTACCTGCAGGCCGTCCTCGGCAACGACGCCTTCGGCACCGGGCTGCGGCTCATCCCCATGCTGCTCGGCCTCCTCGCCGGCGGCCTCACCACCGACCGGATCGTCCCCCGCACCGGCCACAAGCCGATCATCGTGACCGGGCTGGCCGTCCTCGCGGCGGGCCTCGGCTGGGGCGCGTTCACCGACGCCGGCGACTCCTACGGCTCCATCGTCCCGTGGCTCCTGCTGATCGGCCTCGGCTGCGGCCTGTCCCTCGTCCCCGCGATGGACGCGCTGATGGCGGCGCTCCCCGCCGACCAGGCCGGACGCGGGTCCGGGCTCGTCCAGACGCTCCGCCAGACCGGCGGCACCCTCGGCGTCGCGGGCCTCGGCAGCCTCCTGTCGGCCGTCTACCGGGACCGCGTCGCGACCGACGGACTGCCCCGCGCGGCCGCGGACGCCGCCCACGACTCGGTCGGCGGCGCCGTCGCGGTCGCCGGCAGGCTCCACGACGGCGCCCTGCTGGCCTCCGCCCGCGACGCCTACGTCCACGGGATGGACGCGGTGCTCGCCGCCTGCGCCGCCGGCGCGCTGGCCGTCGCCGTCCTCCTCCTGGCCTTCCAGCCGGGCCGCCGGGGTGCGGACGCCACCGCCGATGAACCAGAATCGACGCATGAGCACGTCGCACCCTGAGCACGCCCTCGACCGCCTGGAGGACCGGCTCGCCAGGCTGCCGCTGAGGGAGCGCAAGAAGCTGAGGACCCGGAGGGCGATCCAGGACCACGCCCTCCGGCTCTTCACCGAGCAGGGCTACGACCAGACCACCGTCGAGCAGATCGCCGCCGCCGCGGAGATCTCCCCGAGCACGTTCTTCCGCTACTTCCCCACGAAGGAAGACGTCGTGGTCACCGACGAGTACGACCCGATCATGGCGGAGATCTTCCGCGACCAGCCCGCCGAGCTGTCCACGATCGACGCGCTCCGCGCGACGCTCCGCGAGATCCTCCCCCAGATGATCGCCGAGGACCTGGAGGTCGTCCGGACCCGGCTCCAGCTCACCGCCCAGGTCCCCGCGCTGCGCAGCCGCACCTTCGAGTCGATGCGCGAGGGCACCGCCGCCATGCTGAGCGAGGTGATCTCCGCGCGGGTGGGCCGCCCCACGACGGACGGCGACGTCCAGGCGTTCACCTGGGCCGTGATCGGCGTCATGCAGGCCGCCATGTACCAGTGGCTGGACGGCGGCACCACGATCGAGGACATCCCCGACGCCGTCGACCACAACCTGGAGTTCCTCAGCCGCGGCTGCCCTCTGTAATTCCCAGGGGGGCGACCCCCTGGAACCCCCGTCACGACGGACGGGCTGTTTCCCCGCTCCGCTGGCGCTCCGCGGCGAAACAGCCCCTCCGTCGCCGGGCAGGCCCGCTGCGCTCGCTGCACTCGCTCCGCGTGCCTGCCCGCGCGGTGGCTGAGCTTCAACCTCCCGGTCCCAAGGTTCAACCTGCCGTGGCCAGGGCTCAGCCTGCCGGGACCGGGGTTCAACCTGCCGGGGCCGGGGGCTCAGCCTGCCGGGGCTGAGGTCCAACCTGCCGGGGCCGGGGTTCAAACTGCCTAGGCGGGGCTGAGGTTCGAGGTGCCGGAGGCGGGGGCGGGTCAGCCGGATAGTTGGGCGGCTAGTTTGGGGCTCACCCGGACGGCGCCCTTGAGGTTGCGGGTGTAGACGTTCTGGATCATCACGTCGAGGCCCGTGCGGGGCGCGACGACCATCTTGCCGTTGCCGATGTACAGGGCGATGTGGGAGATGTAGCCGGGCGCGGTGGGGTCGTTGGCCCAGATCAGCATGTCGCCGGGGACGGCCTTGCTGTAGGGGATGACCCAGCCCACGCGGGCCTGGTCGGCGGCGACGCGCGGGAGGCGGATGCCGGCCCGCGCGAACGCGTACTGCATCAGCCCGGAGCAGTCGTAGCCGCCCTCGGCCTCCGACTCGCCGCCCCACACGTACGGCCAGCCGATCCGCGAGTACGCCGCCTTGATCACGGTCTGCACCTGGCCGGCGGTCATCACCTGGCCGTGCGAGGTCGGCGCGTGGTCCGAGCCGGCCTTCGGGAAGTCGATCTGCGGGTTGACCGCGACGGCCTTGGCGTGCTTCGGCAGCACCTTCTTCAGCTTCTTGATGAAGGCGGCCGGCTTCGTCTTCGGCACGCTGACCAGCATCGCGTTGCCGGTGGGCATGCCGAGGGCCTGCGCGGTGGCGTGCGAGACGACCGCGTCGACGTCGCTGATGCCCATCGTCGCGTAGGCGCCGACGCGCAGGTTCGACTGGTGCTGCTTGCCGCCGACGGGCACCTGGCTGCCGAGCTTGACGCCGCCGTCGCTGCCCATCGTGAAGGAGATCGCGACGTCGCCGGACGCGACGTTGCGCCAGAGCGCGTCGGACTGCGCGGTCGGCTTCGGCGTGTAGTTGCGGAACGTCGACGGGTCGACGCCCATCAGGCCGACGCGCTTGCCCGCGACCATGCCCTGCACGGCGTCGACGACCTCGACGCCCTTCACGCCCTTGGCGCCGCGGATCTTCGCGATGGTCGCGGCGGGCAGCGCGGACGGCGCCGCGACGAGGACGTGCGGGGTGAGGCGCTTGCCGAGCGGCGCGACCGCGCCGGGCGACAGGCTGGTGCTGCCGGACGCGGCGACGTAGCGGGCCCGCTTCTCCTGCGGGGAGGGCGGGGGATCGCCGTCGTGGCCGCGGGCGATGAGCACCGCGGTGTTGGCTGCGAGCGTGGTCAGGACCGAAACGCCGATGATCGTCGGTAGGATCCGGCGGTTCGGCTTCCGCACTGCCACGCTCCTTTTAGGTCGGCCTTCCCGGCTCCCACGACTATGACCCAGAGGAGCGGCAACCGTCCAGATACCCGGCGCACCAGCGGACACCCGTGCCCGTCGTGCCCCATCGGGTCAGCCCCGTCCCCGCTACCCATTGGTAACACCATGCGGGAACGAGAGCAAGGTCACGTTGCCACAAAATGGACGGCTAATCCAATTGCCCACGTAGTTCGCGGGTCAGCTCGGCCGGGGTCGTCACGGGCAGCCGGCAGGTGAACATCCGGCAGACGTACGCGGCGGGCGCGCCGTCCACCGGCTCGCGGCCCTCCAGCAGCGGGACGCCCTCCGCCCCGGGCTCGCCGACGCTCACCACCGCGCCCGGCGCGGGCGACATCAGCGCGGTGCGGTGCAGCGCCCGGGTCCGCTCGTCGTCCCGGCCGCCGATGATCGCGATCTCCACCGGCCCGGCCGCGTGCGCCTCCGCGACCGCCAGCCCCCAGCCGGCGAACCGCGCGTGCTTCTCCGCCAGCGGCCCGACCGGGCCGAGCGCCGCCTCCGCCGCCTGCCGGTGCCAGTCCGACCCGGTCAGCGCGGCGAACGACAGCAGCGCGCCCGCCGCCGCGAACTGGCCGGACGGGGTGGCGTTGTCGGTCGGGTCCTGCGGGCGCCGGAACAGCCGCTCGGCGTCGTCGGCGGTGTCGTAGAAGCCGCCCGCCCCGTCCCCGAACCGTTCGAGGACGGTGTTCAGCAGCTCCCCCGCCAGCCGCATGTGCGCGGGGTCGCCGGTCACGCCGTGCAGCGCGAGCAGGCCCTCCGCCACGTCCGCGTAGTCCTCCAGGACGCCCGCGTTCTCGCCGGCGGCGCCGCCGCGCGACGTCCGGACGAGCCGCCCGCCGCTCTCGTGCACGCCGATGAGCAGCCGCGCCACGTCCTCGGCCGCGCTGACGAGGTCGGGCCGGTCGAACAGCGCCCCGCACTCGGCGAGCGCCGCGACGGCGAGGCCGTTCCAGGCCGCGACGACCTTGTCGTCCCGCGCCGGCGGCACCCGGTGCGCGCGGGCCTCCAGCAGGAGCGTCCGGACGCGCTCGTAGCGCTCGGCGTCGTCGGGGTCGCGGAGGAGCTGGAGCACGGAGGTGCCGTGCTCGAACGTGCCCGTCACCTCGAACAGGCGCTCGGCGTAGGCGCCGTCGTCCTCGCCGAGGACCTGCCTCAGCTGCTCCGGCGTCCAGACGTAGTACTTGCCCTCGACGCCCTCGCTGTCGGCGTCCAGGGCCGACGCCAGCCCGCCTTCGGGCGTCCACAGGTCGCGCAGCATCCAGTCGCAGGTCTCCAGGGCGACGCGCCGCGCGAACGGCGAACCGGTCAGCCGCCACCAGTGCGCGTACACGCGGGCCAGCAGCGCGTTGTCGTAGAGCATCTTCTCGAAGTGCGGGACGACCCACTGCGCGTCCACCGAGTACCGCGCGAACCCGCCGCCGAGCTGGTCGTACATCCCGCCGCGGGCCATCGCCTCCAGCGTGTGCCCGGCCATCGCGAGGGCCTCCGCGTCGCCCGTGCGGGCGTGGTGGCGCAGCAGGAACTCCAGGGCCATCGACGGCGGGAACTTCGGCGCGCCGCCGAACCCGCCCCGCGCCGCGTCGTAGGACTGCGCCAGCACCTTCACGGCGTGCGCGAGCCGCTCCGCGCCGGGCACCTCGCCGCTCGCGAGCCCCGTCCCGCGCGAGGTCAGGGCCGCGACGACCTGCTGCCCCTGCCCGACGACCTCGTCGCGCTGCTCCGTCCACGCCTTGTGGACGGCCTCCAGCAGCGCCTGGAACTGCTGCCTCGGGAAGTACGTTCCGCAGTAGAAAGGATGCCCGTCCGGCGTCATGAACACGGTCATCGGCCAACCGCCCTGGCCGGTCATCGCCTGCGTGGCCTCCATGTAGACCGCGTCGATGTCGGGGCGTTCCTCCCGGTCCACCTTGATGTTCACGAACATCTCGTTCATGAGCCGCGCGGTCTCACCGTCCTCGAAGGACTGGTGGGCCATCACGTGGCACCAGTGGCAGGCGGCATATCCAACAGAAAGGAGCACCGGGACATCTCGCCGGCGCGCCTCGGCGAACGCCTCGGCGCTCCACTCCCACCAGTCGACCGGGTTCCCGGCGTGCTGCAGCAGGTACGGGCTGGTGGCGTCCTTGAGCCGGTTCATGCCCCGATCCTGCCCGATCCGGCGGCCGGTTCACGGCCCGGGGCCGTCCCGTTTCGGCGGGTTGCCCCCGAGCTCGGCGCCCCTATGATGTGACGTCGCCGATGACCGGGTCCGTCCGCGGACGGACCGTGACCGACGCAAGCGCAAGTACATCGACTGATCGCTCCCCCCCTCCGCATCCCCCCGAACCGCTCCTGCACCCGCTGAAGTTGGAGCTTCACCCATGACCGAAACCCGGCCCTCCGCCCCCGCCTCCCTCGACGACGTCGACGGCTGGTTCCCCAAGGTCGACCAGCGGCTGTTCACCTGGTTCCTGGACCGCCAGGAACGCCTCGGCCAGCACGGCGACCTCGTCGAGCTCGGCTCCTATCTCGGCAAGAGCGCCATCCTCATGGGGCGCCACCTGCGCGACGGCGAGACCTTCACCGTCTGCGACCTGTTCGACTCCGACGCCCCCGACGACTCGAACCAGGCCGAGATGGACGGGTCGTACGCCAGCCTGACCCGCACGGCCTTCGAGGCGAACTACCGCGCGTTCCACGACGGCCTGCCGCGGATCATCCAGGCGCCGACCTCGGTGATCCTCGATCACGTCCGGCCGGAGAGCTGCCGGTTCGTGCACGTGGACGCGTCCCACCTGTACGAGCACGTGCGGGGCGACATCCAGGCCGCGCACGTGATGCTACCGGTGGAGGGCGTGATCGTCTGCGACGACTACCGCTCCGAGCACACCCCCGGCGTCTCCGCCGCCGTCTGGGAGGCGGTGGCCGCCGAGGGCCTGCGCCCGGTCTGCGTCACCCCGCAGAAGCTCTACGGGACGTGGGGCGACGTGAAGGACGTCCAGGACGACCTGCTGGCCTGGCTCGGCGAGCAGGACGACCTCTGGCACGAGGTGCAGCAGGTGGCCGGGCGGCCGCTCCTGCGCGTCAAGGCCAAGTCGGCCCCGAAGACCAAGAAGGACCGGACGCGCGAGCTCAAGGAGCGCCTCGCCCGCGCGGAGGAGCAGCGGGCGCGCGCGCAGCACGAGCTGGACTCCGTCCGCAACTCGCTCAGCTTCAAGGTCGGCCGGGCCGCCACCGCGCTGCCCCGGGCGATGCGCCGCAACGGGCGCCGCCGCTGACGGCAGGCGGCGCTAGCCGTCGAGGGCCGCGAGGGCGGTCTCGATGGTGCGGTGGAACGTGGGATAGGCGTAGATCATCTCGCGGAGGGCCGCGGTGGGGGCCTCGGTGTGCACGGCGACGGCCAGCGCGCCGAGGACCTCCCCGCCGGCCGGCCCCGCCGCGGTCGCGCCGACCAGCACGCCCCACTCGGTGCTCTCGACGAGCTTGACGAACCCGTCGTTGCCGACCTTCTGGATCCAGCCGCGCGTCGACTCCGGGATCGGCGCGAGCCCGGTGCGGACCGGCAGGTTCTGGTCGCGGGCCTGCGCCTCGGTGAGCCCGACCGCCGCGATCTCGGGGTCGGTGAACGTCACCCGGGGGACGGCCCGGTAGGCGGCCTGCGGCCCCTCCTCGCCGAGGATGTCGCGGACCGCGACGGACGCCTGGTACATGGACACGTGCGTGAACGCGCCCTTGCCGGTGATGTCGCCGATCGCCCAGACGCCGTCGGCGGCGCGCATGTGCCCGTCCACGTCGATCTGCCGGGCGTCCTCGTCGAGGCCCACGGCGTCCAGGCCGAGGCCCTTCAGGTTCGGGCGGCGGCCGGTCGCGACGAGCAGCCGGTCGGCGGTCAGGGTCTCGTCCCCGAGGTGCAGGCGGAACTCGCCGTTCGCGTACGAGGCGCCGGTGACCTTCGCGCCCGTCCGCACGCCGACGCCCTCGCGCTCGAACACCTGCCGCAGCAGCTCGCTCGACTCCGGTTCCTCGTTCAGCAGCAGGCGGTCGGCGGCCTCGACGACCGTCACGCGGCTGTCGAAGCGGGAGAAGACCTGCGCCATCTCCACCCCGACCACGCCGCCGCCCAGCACCAGCAGCGACTCCGGCACCTCCGTGGCCTGCACGGCCTCCCGGTTCGTCCAGAACGGGACGTCGGCGAGGCCGTCGACCGGCGGCGCCGACGGCGCCGTGCCGGTGTTGAGCAGGATGCCGCGGCGGGCCCGGAACACCCGGTCGCCGACCGTCACCTCGCGGGGCCCGGTGATGCGGCCCTCCCCGCGCACCAGCCGCGCGCCCTTGCCGGTGAGCCGGTCCGCGGCGGCCGTGTCGGTCCACGAGCCGGTCGCCTCGTCGCAGATCCGGGCGGCCACCGGCGCCCAGTCCGGCCGGATGATCGAGTCGCCCGCCATCCCCGGGATGCGGGTGCCGTCCGCGATCAGCCCCGCGGCGCGCACCATCATCTTCGTCGGGACGCACGCGTAGTACGGGCACTCCCCGCCGACCAGCCGGGACTCCACGGCCGCGACGGACAGGCCCGCCTCGGCCAGCCGGCCCGCCGCGTCCTCCCCGCCGGGCCCGAGACCGATGACGACGACATCGACTTCTTCAGCCATGCACCGGGTCCTGCCCATGTTGGGCGGCGTCTCACTGTGGCGGGCGAGGTTTTGCGGCTCGGCGGGGCGGCAGGGGGATCCGGTCCAGGTCGTGGACGAGCGAGATCGCGCCGCCGAACCCGGCGGCGGCCTCGTCCTCGAAGCGGTGCTCGTCCTCGGCGCGGTAGCGCTCGGAGAAGTGCGTGAGGACCAGGTGCCGGACGCCGGCGTCCGCCGCGACCCGGCCCGCCTGCCCCGCCGTGAGGTGCCCGAACCTGGCCGCGAGCGGGGAGTCCTCGTCCAGGAACGTCGACTCGATCACCAGCATGTCGACGCCGGCCGCGAGGTCCCGGACGCCGTCGCAGCGGCGGGTGTCCATGACGAACGCGACCTTCTGCCCGGGGCGCCGCGTGCTGCACTCCTCCAGCGCGACCGTGGTGCCGTCCGGCGCGGTCACCCGCCCGCGCTCCTGGAGCTCGCGGACGAGCGGCCCCCGCACGCCCTTCGCGGCGAGCCGCTCGGGCAGCATCGTGACGCCGTCCGGCTCCTCGACCCGGTACCCGTACGCCTCCACCGGGTGCGACAGCCGCCGCGCGACCAGCGAGAACGGCGCGTCCTCCAGGTCGAGCGCGGTCCGCTCCCCGGACACCGGCCACTCGCGGACCACCTCGGTGTCGTGGAACGCCGACGCGTACCGCAGCCGCTGCCAGTACTCCGCGCCGCTCGCCGGGAAGACCGCGTTCACCGGGTGCTCGACGCCGTCGCGCGCGATCCGCTGGACGATGCCGGGCACGCCGAGGCAGTGGTCGCCGTGGAAGTGCGTCACGCAGATCCACGTCACGTCGTTCGCGGCGACCCCGGCGTGCGCCATCTGCCGCTGCGTCCCCTCGCCCGGGTCGAACAGCAGCCCCTGCCCGTCCCAGCGCAGCAGGTAGCCGTTGTGGTTGCGGGCCTTGGTCGGCACCGCGCTGGCGGAGCCGAGGACGATCAGATCGCGAACGGACATCCCCCCATGGTGCCGCGCGAGGGGCGTTGCAAGCGCTTGGTTATCCTGACCGCGTCCTGGACCGATGCGAGCAAGGGAGAGCCGCGTGGCCGGAAGCAAGCGCGACAAGATCAAGATGACCCCCGACGAGGTCGCCGCCTACCTCGCCGGCAACTTCAAGGTCCAGGTCGCCACCGTCGGCAAGGACGGCGAGCCGCACCTCGTCACGATGTTCTACGCCCTGCTCGACGGCAAGATCGCGTTCACCACGTACCACTCGTCGCAGAAGGTCGTGAACCTGCGCCGCAACCCGACGATGACCTGCCTCGTCGAGGACGGCGTCGAGTACAACGAGCTGCGCGGCGTCGCGCTGTACGGCCGCGGCCTGGTCATCGAGGACCGCGACGAGCTGCACAAGGTCGGCTACGTCGTCGGCTCCCGGATGGCGGGCCTGCCCGTCCCCGAGATCGGCGAGCCCATCGACCCCGCCATGGCCGCCGGCATCGAGCAGGCCATGTCCAAGCGCGTCCTCGTCGTCATGGACCCCGACACCATCGTCAGCTGGGACCATCGGAAGGCGTGAGCCCCTCCCGGCGGCGCGCCGCGTCCTCCGCCTTCGGGGTCGGGACCGAGCCGTAGAGGGCGATCGCGCGGTCGAGGGCGGCGCCCTCGGCCGCGGCGTCGCCGCGCTGCCGGGCCGCGTCCGCGAGGTGCACGAACGCGTCGCCCTCCCGCTCCGGGGCCTCCTCCGCCCGGACGATCTCCAGCGCCTGGCCGAAGAAGTTGGTCGCCGCGACGGGCCGTCCCGCGCGCAGGTACGCCTCGCCGAGGGTGGTGAGGGCGCGGGCCCGGTCGTGGTCGTCGGAGAGCGCGGCGAACTCGTCCGGCAGGGAGCCGAGCAGCCGGATGGCGCGGTCGAGGTCGCCCGTCTCCATCAGCGCGCGGCCGAGGTTGTGCCGGGCCAGCAGGACCGTGCGGCGGTCGCCGTCGCGCTCGGCCAGCCGCAGGCCCTCCTCCAGCGCCTCGGCGGCCTCCGCCCAGCGCTCCCGGTGCAGCAGCGCCAGGCCCTCCGCCTCCAGCTCCGCCTCCCCTGACGCCGTACCGGCGAGGTAGTGGTCCAGGACGCGGCGGAGCGCCGCGTCGCGCTCCTCCTCGGTGTCCTCGCGGACGGCCCATTCCCGCGCGTAGTCGCGGACGGGCCCGGGCAGCCGGTGGCGGTCGCCGCCCGCGTCGGCGACGAGGCCGCGGTCGGCGAGCGTCCGGAGCAGGTCGCGGGCCTCCGCCGCCGGGACCCCGGCCAGCGCGGCGGCCGCGGCGACGCCGAAGTCGTCGCCGGGCTGCAGGCCCAGCAGCCGGAGCAGCCGGGCGGCGTCCGGAGGGAGCGCCCGGTAGGAGTCCTCGAATTTCGCGCGCACGTCGGGGTCCTTCCCCCGGCGCGGCGGGGGCCAACCGGGCGGCCGGCCCGGCGCGGCGTCCGACCGGCGGGCGGCTCAGCGTTCCGCAGGCGACTCGGCGGGCCCGGCGCCGGCGGACTCGGCGGCCGTCTCCTCGAGCGGGACGGGCCGCATCCCCGGCACGCCCGGCATCCCCGGCACGCCCAGGCCGCGGCTGTAGAGCCGGTAGGCGCGCACGTCCCACAGCGCCAGCGCGGCCACCACGACCGTCGTGCAGATGTGCAGCGTCAGCCGGTCCATCGCGAACGAGATCGCCGCGAGCCCCGCGAGCGCGACCAGCGCGGTGAGGCGGGCCCGGGTGAAGTCCCCGAAGACGGCCCGCTTGAAGAGGGCGTGCCCGAACACGAACAGGGCCGGGCCGCCCGCCGCGACGGCGGCGAAACCGGTGGTCATGTGCCCGCCGGGATGCGCCATGACCATCTCGTCCGAGACCGCTCCGACGATGATGCCCGCGACCATCACGATGTGGATGAACGTGTAGGCGGACCGGCCCAGCCGTCCCGGATCGGCGGACTCGGCGATCCGCTCGGCCGCCTTCTCCGCCGTGTGGTCGAAGTAGATCCACCAGAGCGCGACGGCGCCGGCGAACGCCGACACGAACCCCGCCGCGACCCCGGCGCCCGGCGTGTGCCCGCCCAGCGTCGTGCCGGTGACCAGCACCGACTCGCCGAGGGCGATGATGACGAACAGCTGGCAGCGCTCGGCCATGTGGCCGCCGTCGATCGTCCAGTCGGCCGTGCTGGACCGGCCGAGCAGCGGCGTCGTGTACCCGTGCCACGGCGCCAGGTACTCCAGGGCGACGGCGAGCAGCCACAGCCCGGCGCGGACGTCCGCCGCGTCCACGAGGGCGCCGCCGATCCACAGCACGGCCGACACCGCCTGCCAGAACAGCACCCGCTGGAAGTTGCGGCCGAGCTCGTGGCCCCAGGTGGCGGCGACGACGAAGACGGTCCGGCCGACCTGGATGGCCACGTAGGCGGCCGCGAACCACACCCCGCCGGAGCCGAACGCGCCGGGCAGCATCGCCGCCATGAACAACCCGGCGACCATCACGCCGACCAGCACCAGCCGGACCGCCGGATGGTCCGGGTCGAACCAGTTGGTGGTCCAGCAGGTGTACATCCACGCCCACCAGACGGCGAGCAGGAGCAGCAGCGTCTCGGCGGCGCCGCGGGCGGTCAGGTGCTCCAGCAGCCGGTGCGACAGCTGGGTCACCGCGAAGACGAAGACCAGGTCGAAGAAGAGCTCGAAGAACGTGACCCGCGCCGCGCCGTCGCCGCGGGGCCGCAGCAGGGCGTCCGCCCTGGACGGACGCCCTGCGGGCATGCCGGACGGCGCGGCGTGCCCGGTGCGCGCGTCGCTCATGGGGGGATGCCCGGCCGGCCGGCGCGCCGGCTAGGCGGTGCCGGCGGACTCGTCGCCCGCCGCGCGGTCGGCGGCCGCGGCGGCCTTGGCGGCCTGCGCCCGCTCCCATTCCTGCTGCTTGAGATCGGCCTCCCGGGGCGCCTGGATCTTCCCCATCTGCTTGTTCATCGAGCGGACGAGGAACACCAGCGCGATCAGCAGCGCCAGGAACACCCCGAAGCCGAGGAAGCCGGGGCTGACCGTGTCGTTGTTGAGCGGAATGGCGTGGGCGAGCGGAAGCACTACAGACACACCTTCTCCCGGATGCCGGCGAACAGGTCGCCCTCCGGCAACTCGGTGTCGACCAGGGACCTGGCCAAATGGTAGTCCTCGGTCGGCCATGCCTCGCGCTGGACGTCCAGCGGGACGCGGAACCAGAACCCGTTGGGGTCGATCTGGGTCGCGTGCGCCAGCAGCGCGCGGTCACGTGTCTCGAAGTGGTCGGCGCACGGGACCCGGGTCGTGACGTCCCACATCGCGCGCTTCTCCTTCTCCTCCTCGAAGCGCTCGATCCACTCGTGGTACGGCGACTCCAGGCCCGCCTTCTCCATCGCGGTGTGCAGCGCGAGGATGCGGTCCTTGCTGAAGGTCATGTGGTAGTAGAGCTTCAGCGGCTGCCACGGGTCGCCCGCGCCGGGGTAGCGCTCCGGGTCGCCGGCCGCCTCGAACGCCTCCACCGACACCTCGTGGCACTTCACGTGGTCGGGGTGCGGGTAGCCGCCCTTCTCGTCGTACGTCAGCATGACGTGCGGGCGGAACTCGCGGACGGCGCGCACCAGCGGCTCGCTGGCGGTCTCCAGCGGCTCCAGCGCGAAGCAGCCCTCGGGCAGCGGCGGGAGCGGGTCCCCCTCGGGGAAGCCGGAGTCGACGAAGCCGAGCCAGCGCTGCCGGACGCCGAGGATCTCGCGGGCCCGGGCCATCTCGGCCTCGCGCACCTTGCCGATGTCGGCCTTGACCTCCGGACGGTCCATCGCCGGGTTCAGGATGTCGCCGCGCTCACCGCCGGTGCAGGTGACGACCAGGACCTCCACGCCCTCGGCGACGTACCGGGCCATCGTGGCCGCGCCCTTGCTGGACTCGTCGTCGGGGTGGGCGTGCACCGCCATCAGGCGCAGCGGTTCGGCACCCCCGTCCGGCCCGGCGCACGTCGTATCGTCGATGACCTCGGACACCTGGGGATCTCCCTCTCAGCGAGCGGTTCTGACCGTGAAGGCGGACCCCGGTTCGGAGCACCCGCGCCTACAGACGAGAATTGTCCCTGACAACGTCCGCACCCCGCACGGAGATTCCCCGCGATGACGACGAGCGTGCCGGCGCCCGAGGCGCCCGCCGAGCCCAAGCGCGGCCGGCTCGGCCTGGTGATCATCGGGATCGTGTGCGCGGTCGCGGCGGGCGGCTTCGGGTTCATCGCCGCGCACGTGGGGCAGACTCCCGGCATCGACGCGCAGCTGATCACCTACGACGCGGGCCCGGCCTCCATCGAGGTGAACTTCTCCGTCGCCAAGCCGAAGGGGGACGTGGTGCACTGCACGCTGCAGGCCTACGACGAGAACATGGCCGTGATCGCCAAGAGGGACGTCACGATCCCGGCCGGGACGTCGAAGGCGGGCATGTCGGAGACGCTGCCGACGCCGGGCAAGGCGACCAGCGCCCAGGTGCAGGGCTGCCGCAAGGCGTGACGCCGGGTCCGGGCGGCGAACGCCCGGATCGTCCGGTCGGCGGGTGAAACCCGATTGGCCGGTTGCACACGCCGAGTTCAGGGAACCTTTACCCGCACACACCGGATAGGCTAGAGGTTTCACCCGGCCGCACTTCATGTCGATGTGGCGCCCGCCCGGAAGGGCCGGCGAGGATCGCAACATGTGGATGAGGAGTACCCGTGACCGAGACCCGCGCTGACAACGTCACCTGGCTGACCCAGGAGGCGTACGACCGGCTCAAGGCTGAGCTGGACCACCTGTCGGGCCCGGGCCGCATCGAGATCGCTCAGAAGATCGAGGCGGCGCGGGAGGAAGGCGACCTGCGCGAGAACGGCGGCTACCACGCGGCCAAGGAGGAGCAGGGCAAGATCGAGGGCCGGATCCTCCAGCTCCAGGGCATCCTGGAGAACGCGCGCGTGGGCGAGGCGCCGCGCACCGAGGGCGTCGTCGGTCCCGGCATGACCGTCACGGTCACCTTCGAGGGCGACGACGAGGAGGTCACGTTCCTGCTGGCCTCCCGCGAGGAGGTCGGCGCGCCCATCGACGTCTACTCGCCGAAGTCGCCGCTCGGCGCGGCGATCAACGGCAAGAAGGTCGGCGACAAGGCCACCTACGCGCTGCCGAACGGCCGCAGCATGACCGTCGAGATCCTCGACGCGACCCCCTACGGCGGCTGACCCCCGCCGCGATCGCCGCTCCCCCGAGCGGCGTCACCGGCCGGGAGTGCGCTTCACGGTCCGCCGTCCCGCTCAGCGGGGCGGCGGACCGTCGTTTTGCCCGGACCCGCCCGTCCGGCCCGACGCCTCCCGGACGAGGGGCAGCGTGCGGTAGGGGATCTGGGTGGCGAGGGAGATCACCGAGGACGCGCGCTCGACGCCCGCGACGTCCACGAGCACGTCGATGACGCGCTGCAGGTCGGTGTTGCTGCGCGCGACGATGCGGCAGAGCATGTCGCCGGGGCCGGTGATCGTGTGCGCCTCGATCACCTCGGGGACCTGGGCGAGGCGGCGCGCGACGGGGTCGTGGCCGCCGGCCTGCCGCAGCTGGAGCGTCACGAACGCGGTGACGCCGTAGCCGAGGGCCGCCGGGTCGATCTCGGGGCCGAACCCGGCGATGACGCCGTCGCGCGACAGCCGGTCCAGCCGGGCCTGGACGGTCCCGCGGGCGACGCCGAGGCGGCGGGACGCCTCCAGCACGCCGACGCGGGGCTCGGCGGCGAACATCTCGATCAGCCGTCCGTCCAGCTCGTCGATGGGCACGGCGCCCTCCCCTGCTGTGGTCCTGGTCACGCTGTACAGAGCGACCGGTCGTTTCCGCTGATTACTGTACAGATTGTGCAGTGATTTCGACGACTCTTGCGCACCTTGTAGGCAAACGCCGAGATTGGTGGGCATGGATGAGTTTCCGGTCAAGGGCATGGACGCCGTCGTGTTCGCCGTGGGCAACGCCAAGCAGGCGGCCCACTACTACTCGACCGCCTTCGGGATGCGCCGGGTCGCCTACCGCGGCCCGGAGAACGGCAGCCCGGACGAGGCGGTGCACGTGCTGGAGTCGGGCGGCGCCCGGTTCGTGTTCCGCGGCCCGGTGAAGGCGGGCACCGCGATCGGCCGGCACATCGCCGAGCACGGGGACGGGGTCGTCGACCTGGCGATCGAGGTGCCGGACGTCGAGCACGCCTACCGGCACGCGCTCGCCAAGGGCGCCACGGGCCTGGAGGAGCCGCACGTCCTGGAGGACGAGCACGGCAAGGTGACGATCGCGGCGATCGCCACCTACGGCGAGACGCGGCACTCGCTGGTCGACCGCTCCAACTACAGCGGCCCGTACCTGCCGGGCTTCGAGGCCGCCGAGCCGATCGTCGAGCCGCAGGAGAAGCGGTTCTTCCAGGCGATCGACCACTGCGTCGGCAACGTCGAGCGCATGGACGAGTGGGCCGAGTTCTACCACCGCGTCATGGGCTTCACCGACATGGCCGAGTTCGTCGGCGACGACATCGCGACCGAGTACTCGGCGCTGATGTCGAAGGTCGTCGCGGACGGCACCCGGAAGGTGAAGTTCCCGCTGAACGAGCCGGCGGAGAGCAGGCGCAAGTCGCAGATCGACGAGTACCTGGAGTTCTACGGCGGGCCGGGCGTGCAGCACATCGCGCTGGCCACCAACGACATCCTGGCGTCGGTGGACCGGATGCGCGCGGCCGGCGTGGAGTTCCTCGACAGCCCCGACTCCTACTACGAGGACGCGGAGCTGCGCGAGCGCATCGGCCAGGTGCGGGTGCCGATCGAGGAGCTGCAGAAGCGCCGCATCCTGGTCGACCGGGACGAGGACGGCTACCTGCTGCAGATCTTCACCAAGCCGGTGCAGGACCGTCCGACGGTGTTCTTCGAGCTGATCGAGCGGCACGGGTCGCTCGGCTTCGGCAAGGGCAACTTCAAGGCGCTGTTCGAGGCGATCGAGCGCGAGCAGGAGCGCCGCGGCAACCTGTGACACCGCCGCCGCCGTGCGGCCCTGACCGGCCCGGAACGAGGTGTCCGGGGCCGGTCAGGAGCCCGGCGGGCGGACGAGGGCGCGGACCGGCACACTGTGGCGCTATGACCGAACCGCCGCAGAACGCCGAGCCGCCCGAGCCTTCCGGAGCGGCGCCGCGCCCGGAGGCGCCCGAGCAGGGCTGGGCCTCCCCGGACGCGCCGTCCGCGCAGGAGCGGCCGGACGTCCCCGCACCGGCGGAACCGGCCGACGACCGGCCGCCGCCGTACCAGGGCACGTACGGCGCGCCTCCCGGGCGCCCGCAGCCGGCCTTCACGCCCCCGACCGGGTATCCGGCGCCCGGATCCGGCCAGGCCGGATATGGCCAGGGGCCGGGCGCTCCGCAGGCGCCGTACGGGCCCGGTCAGCCGCCCTACGGCCAGGTTCCCCACCCGCAGGCCCCGTACGGGCCGGGCCCCGGCTACGGCCCGCCGTCCCTCGCCCCCGTCGACCCGAACGCGCCCGCGAGCCGCGGGCTGCGGTTCGCCGCGGGGCTCATCGACAGGTTCATCGTCGGCCTCTTCAACGTGCCGGTCGTGCTGTTCGCCATCCGCTGGGACCGGTTGCGGGAGGTCGCCGACACCGGGCAGAGCCTCGACAACCCGCTGGACGCCTACGACCTCCCGCGCCTGGCGGTCGGCTATGCCGTCGCGATGCTCCTGGGCGTCGCCTACTACACGGTCCAGCACGCCGTATGGGGAAAGACGATCGGGAAGCGCGCGGTCGGGATCCGCGTCGTGCGGGCGGACGACCGCACGGCCGCGGGCTGGGGGCAGATCATCGCGCGGCAGGGGTTCGTCTTCCTGGCCGACGCCATCACCACGGCGCTGACCCTCCTGGTCCCGTTCGCGGGCCTGTTCGGGTTCGTCGCGCTGCTCGACAACGCGTGGATCCTGTGGGACCGCGACCGGCGGGCCGTCCACGACATGGTGGCGGGGACGGTGGTGGTGCGGGCTCCGGCGTGGGCGCCGGACCCGTACGCCCGTACATGATCCCCGGCCCGGCGGCAACCCTTGATCATCACGGCGGTAACGTTCCGGTGTCCGCCGACGTCGGCGAGGTTTGGACGGACGCGGCGCGGCGAACCTCTCAGGCATGACGCAACCGCCCAATGACCCTCGGTCCGGGGACCAGCCGGAGGACCGGCCGCACGGGCAGCAACCGCAGGGGCAACCGGAACAGCCGGGCCCGTACACCGGTCCGCCGTACGGCGGCCAGCCCGGCTACGGCCAGCAGCAGCCGGGCTACGGCCAGCCGGGCTACGGCCAGCCGGGCTACGGCCAGCCGGGCTACGGCCAGCCCGGCTACGGCGAGCAGCAGCCCTACGGCGGGCAACCCGGATACGGGCAGCCGGGGTACGGGCAGGAGCAGCCCTACCCGGGCCAGGGCGACCCCTACGGCGGGCTCCCCCGCTACCAGGGCGGCCCGGGCGAGTACGCCGACCCGTCCGCCGGGCTGGCGAGCCGGTGGGCCCGCCTCGGCGCGGCCATCATCGACGGCATCATCGTCGGGATCGTCGTCGGGCTGATCTCGCTGCCGTTCGTGGACTGGGACCACGTGATCCACAACAACGGCACCATGTACGACGGCGCCCGGGTCGGCACCAACGCGATCAGCGTCGTGCTGGGCTTCCTCTACTTCTGGCTGATGACGGCCAGGTGGGGCCAGACGCTCGGCAAGATGCTGCTGAAGATCCGGGTCGTCCGGCAGGACGACGGGCTGGCGATCACGACCGGGCAGGCGGCGGGCCGGTCCGCCTTCTACACCGTCCTCGGCGGCATCTGCGGCTGCATCGGGCTCATCGACGTGCTGTGGATCCTGTGGGACCCGCGCAAGCAGGCGCTGCACGACAAGGTCGCGCGGACCGTCGTCATCAAGGCCGGCGCGCATCTCCCCGACCCGTACGTGCGCCGCTGACGGCTTCCGGAGTTGCCGGGCACGCCCCGGCACGGGCAGGCTGGGCGGCGTGCATATGGCCGGATACTCCCCCAGCCCCCGCCCTCGCC
>NZ_JBEYYT010000013.1:44134-56773 GCF_040645715.1 Spirillospora sp. NPDC046719
GGGCCACGCCCGGGCTGGGGCTGGGGGGGGGGTGGGCTTTGGGCGGCTACCACCCCCACCCCCCCCCCGCCGCGCCGCGGCCGCGGCGCCGCCCCGCGCGGCGCCCTGCTCCGCGGCACCGTGCTCGGCGGCACCGTACTTCGCGGCACCGCGCTTCGGGGCACCGTGATGCGCGGCGGCGCGTTCCGCGGGACCGCCGGGCTGGCCGCGCTCGCCGTCGCGGGCTCGCTGACCGCCGCCTGCGAGGTCTCCATCGGCGACCGCGGGTCGGGGTCCGGGCCGACCTCCTCCGCCGCCGCGGGCCCGGCCGGGCCGACGACCGCCGGCGACCCGTACGTCCCGGGCGACGGGAACGGCGGCTACGACGTCCAGAACTACAGCCTGAAGCTGAACATCACGCCGGACGCGTCCACCGAGCTGAACGCGACGGCGACGATCACCGCGACGGCCAAGGAGACGCTCGGCCGCTTCAACCTGGACCTGACCGGCCTCACCATCTCCTCCATCACCGTGGACGGCCGGCCCGCGCGGCAGCAGCGGGCGGGCAGCGAGCTGGAGGTCACGCCGGCCAAGGAGCTGGCGAAGGGCGCGAAGTTCACCACCGTGGTGAAGTACTCGGGGACGCCGCGCACCATCTCCGACCCGATCCTCGGCACCTACGGGTGGGTCCGCACGTCCGACGGGGTCTTCATCGCCTGCGAGCCGAGCGGCGCGCACACCTGGTTCCCCGCCAACGACCATCCGAGCGACAAGGCCACGTTCGACTTCGAGGTCACGGTGCCGCAGGGGCTCACGGCGATCGCCAACGGCGAGCCCACGACACCGGTGACCGGGTCGGACGGCGGCGGCACGCCCGGCCTCCCCGGTGCGCCCGGCGGCGGCTCGGGCGGCGGGGAGTCGCCCGGCGGCGGGTCGCCGAACGGCGGCCCGTCGGTCGTCCCGGCCGCCGACCGCCGCGCCACGACCACCACGACCTGGCACGTCAAGCAGCCGATGGCGACGTACCTGGCGACCGTGGACGTCGGCCGGTTCTCGGTCCGGACGAGCAAGACCTCCGGCGGCATCCCGGTCATCACCGCGGTGGACCCGAGCGTCCCCGGCGTGAACGTGGACGCGTTCGCCAAGCTGAACGCCGACGTCATCGACCAGTGGTCGAAGCTGTTCGGCCCGTACCCGTTCGACTCCACCGGCGGCCTGATCGACAACGCGCAGGTCGACTTCGCCCTGGAGACCCAGACGCGCCCCGTGTACGGGGCGTTCGGCCTCCAGCCAACGGTCGTCGCGCACGAGCTGTCGCACCAGTGGTTCGGCGACAGCGTCAGCGTCGGCCGCTGGCAGGACATCTGGCTGAACGAGGGCTTCGCGACGTACGCGGAGTGGCTGTGGGGCGAGAAGTCCGGCGGGCCGAGCGTCCAGGACCAGTTCGACCAGCGGTACCGGGAGGGCTCGGCCGGCGAGCTGTGGGACGTGCCGCCGGGCAACCCGGGCCGCCGCCAGATGTTCGGCCGCTCGGTGTACGACCGGGGCGGCATGACGCTGGTCGCGCTGCGCGGCCGGATCGGCGAGCCGGCCTTCTACAGGCTGCTCCAGACGTGGACCAAGGAGCACAAGTACTCGACCGGGACGACGAAGGAGTTCATCGCGCTGGCGAACAAGGTGTCCGGCAAGACACTGGACGCCTTCTTCGACGCCTGGCTGTACCGCAAGGGCCGCCCCGCGAAGTGACAAGGGCCGGCAACGGTCTCGGAAAGCGCGGCCGGTTCCCGCACCGGGCGGGCCGCCCGTACGGCACCATCCAGCAGTGAACGGACCTTCCGGACCGTCCGCCGTCCGCGCGGCCGGCCCCCGGGTCGGCTCACCGGAGCGGCGGGCGGCGGCGCCTTGTCCACAGCCCGCACCGCCGCCCCGTTCCGGTTCCGCAGCGAAATCCGTCCCGGATCAACGAATTCGAGATGGAAACGCGCTTGAACACCGCGGTGGCAACGGAAATCCTTGATCCACTTGTGTCGTCTCACCTGAGGACGAGATCGATGAGCAGAACCCCCAGAGCTCTTGCCGCCGTGGCGCTCGGCGCCGCGGCGGGCCTCATGGTGTCGGCGGCGGCCCCCGCCGACGCCGACGCCGTGCGGTTCACCCCGGGCGCGCCCGGGGCCGGCGACCCCTACTTCCCGGACATGGGCAACGGCGGCTTCGACGTCTCCCACTACGACATCGCCCTGCGCTACGACCCGAAGACCAAGGCGATCCAGGCCGTCACCACCGTCACCGCGCGCGCCACGCAGGACCTGTCCCGGTTCGACCTGGACTTCCAGGGCCCGCTGAAGATCTCGTCGCTGACCGTGGACGGCCGCCCGGCGTCCTACACCCGGTCCGGCGCCCAGGAACTGGTGATCACGCCGCGCAAGGGGCTGCGCGAGCACCGCCGGTTCCAGGTCCGCGCCGTCTACTCCGGCGTCCCGCAGACGATCAACGACCCGGCGCTGGGCGTGTCCGGGTGGGTCCCGACGGCCGACGGCGGGATCATGCTGAACCAGCCGATCGGCGCCGCCACCGTCTACCCGGTGAACGACCACCCGACCGACAAGGCGACGTACTCGTTCGCGCTCACCGCGCCGAAGGACCTCACCACGCTGGCCAACGGCGACCTGACCGGCACGCGCACCGCCGGGGGGCTCACCACCACCCGCTGGGAGATGCGCAGCCCGATGGCCAGCGAGCTGGCCATGGTCGCGTTCGGCAAGTACGACGTGGTCAACGGGCGCACGAAGGGCGGCGTCCCGAACCTGACCGCGACGGACCGCGCGATGGCGATCTCCGCGGCGGACGCGAAGAAGTTCAACCAGCAGACGGCCGAGGTCGTGGACTTCGAGTCCGGGCTGTACGGCCGCTACCCGTACAGCTCCACCGGCGGCATCACGGTGAAGGCGGGCGTCGGCTACGCGCTGGAGACCCAGGGCCGCCCGGTGTACGACCTGGGCCGCCACCCGGGCGCGATCCCGTCCGGCGACCTCCTCGCGCACGAGCTCGGCCACCAGTGGTTCGGTGACGCGGTGTCGCCGCGGCGCTGGGCCGACATCTGGCTGAACGAGGGCTTCGCCACGTACTCGGAGTGGCTGTACAACGCGGCGCACGGCGGCAAGACCGTCCAGCAGGCCTTCGACGCCGACTACGCGACCCCGGCGACCGACGACCTGTGGAAGGGCAAGGTCGCCGACCCGGGCCGGGACCACATCTTCGACGGCCTGGTGTACGACCGCGGCGCGATGGCGATCCACGTGCTGCGCCAGACCATCGGCGACAAGGCGTTCTTCAAGCTGCTGAAGGCGTGGCCGACCCGCTACCGCTACGGCAACGCCTCGACGAAGGACTTCGTCGCGTTCGCCCAGCAGGTCGCGCACAAGGACCTCGGCGGCTGGGCCGCCAAGTGGCTCTACTCCGAGGGCAAGCCCGCCCTCTGACCGATGGCTGCGGAGGGCGCGGCCCGCCCGCCCCTCCGCAGCAATGCCGGACCCCCGCGATTCAACTCAGCGTTAGGGTGTAGCCCTTGGCGCGGAGGCGGCCGATGACGTCCTCGGAGTGGTCGGCGCCGCGGGTCTCCAGGTGCATCAGCACCTCCGCCTCCTCGACGTGCAGCCGCGCCGCGACCCGCTCGTGCATCACGTCCAGCACGTTGACGCCCATCTCGGCCAGCTCGCTCAGCAGCGTGACGAGCGCGCCCGGGCGGTCCTTCAGGCGGCACCGGACGACCAGGTACCGGCCCGCGCCCGCCAGGCCGTGCCGCAGCACCTTCGACAGCAGCAGCGGGTCGATGTTGCCGCCCGACAGCAGCACGACGACCGGCGGCTTCACCGCGTACGAGTGCTCCAGCAGCGCCGCGACCCCGGCCGCGCCCGCGGGCTCGACGACCTGCTTGGCGCGTTCGAGGCAGAGCAGCAGCGCCTGCGAGATCGACTCCTCGGTCACCGTGACGACGGCGTCGACCAGCTCGCTGACCAGCCCGTAGGTGATGTCACCCGGGCGCCCGACGGCGATACCGTCCGCCATGGTCGGCTGCAGCTCGACGCGGACGGGCAGGCCCGCCGCGAGCGACGGCGGGAACGCGGCGGCGCGCTTGGCCTGCGCCCCGATCACCTTGACGCCGGAGTCGCGGCCGAGCTCCTTCGCGGCGCCCTTCACCGCCGCCGCGACGCCGGACATCAGCCCGCCGCCGCCGACCGCGCCGACGACGGTCGCGACGTCCGGGCACTGCTCGAGGATCTCCAGCCCGATCGTCGCCTGCCCGGCGACCACGTCCAGGTGGTCGAACGGGTGGATGAAGACCGCGCCGGTCTCCTCGGCGTACTTCTCCGCCGCGACGAGGCAGTCGTCGACGGTCGGGCCGGGGAACCGCACCTGCGCGCCGTACCCCTTGGTCGCCGCGATCTTCGGCAGCGGCGCGCCGACCGGCATGAACACCGTCGACCGGCAGCCCAGCATGGACGCGGCGAGCGCGACGCCCTGCGCGTGGTTCCCGGCGCTGGCGGCGACGACCCCGCGGGCCCGCTCGTCCTCGGTCAGCCGGGCGATCCGCACGTACGCGCCGCGGATCTTGAAGGAGCCGGTGCGCTGCAGGTTCTCGCACTTCAGCAGCACCGGACCGCCGATGAGCTCCGACAGCACCCGGGAGGAGATCAGCGGGGTGGGCACCGCCACGTCGCGGAGGAGGTCCCGCGCGGCGCGTACTTCGTCGATGAAGACGGCACTCATCCCCCGATCCTCCCACGGGCCGCACGGGGCGCCGGTCAGCCGGCCGCGTTCCAGTAGCGGTCCTGCGCGAAGATCAGCGCGGCGGCGCCGATCAGCCCGGCGGTCTGCCCGAGCGCCGCCGGGACGATCTGCGTCTTGCGCGCGAACTCCATCCGGGCGTGCGCCCGGAACGCCTCCTCCACCGGGTCGAACAGCAGCGCGCCCGCCTGCGACACCCCGCCGCCGATCGCGACGACGTCCAGGTCGCACAGGTGGGTCGCCGACGCGAGCGCGACGCCGATGGCGTGGCCCGCGCGGCGCATCGCGGCGACCGCGACCGGGTGGCCGCGGCGCGCGTCGGACGCCAGCTCGACGCCCGTGACGTCCTGCCCGCCGGGCCGCCAGCCCTCCCCGCGCGCCCACGCGACCAGCCCGGGGCCGCGGGCGATCGCCTCCAGGCAGCCGTGGCCGCCGCACTCGCACGGCGGGCCGGACGGCTCGACGACCACGTGCCCGATGTGCCCGGCGTTGCCGCTCGCGCCGTCCACGAGCCGCCCGCCGAGGATCAGGCCGCCGCCGACGCCGGTGGACACCACCATCCCGAGCAGGTTGCTGCGGCCGCGCCCCGCGCCGCGCCAGTGCTCGCCGATCGCGACGCAGACGGCGTCGTTGTGGACGCGGACGGGCAGCCCCGGATACCGGCCGCGGAGCCGCTCGCGCAGCGGGAACCCCCGCCAGGCGGGGATGTTCAGCGGCGACACCTCGGCGGCCGGCCACGTCATCGGACCGCCGCAGCCGCAGCCGACGCCCGCGAGCACCGGGGAGCCCGCGTCGGCGTGGACCTTGTCGAGGAGGCCCTGGAGCGTCCGCCACAGGCCCTCCGCGTCCAGCCCCTCGCCGTTTGGGGTGGCGACGCGGTCGTAGGCGACGACGCGCCCGCCCTGCTCGACGACCGCCGCGGCCAGCTTCGTCCCGCCGATGTCCACCGCCAGGACCGGTGCGGCCGGACCGGAACCCGCCGCCGGACCCGCAGCCGCCATCACCGGTCCCCCGCCCGGCCGAACGCCAGGATCGACGCGGTGAACCCGTGCACGTGGTTGCGCCCGGCGACCGGGCCGATCTCGCCCGCGGCGAAGAACCCGCCGACCCCGGCCGGCCCGAACGCCCGGTCGAGCACCTTGGCGTCGTGGTCGGAGTCGGGGAACATCGCCTGCCCCCGGCCGTTGCAGGAGATCAGCAGCGCGCCCTCGACCGGCGCGAGGTCGAACCGCTCCAGCAGCGCGGACAGCTCCTCCTCCGCGGCGCCCGCGTCGCGGACCTGGAACCGGACGGTCCGCCCCACGTCCACCACGTCGCCGATCGCGATCGCGCCGCTGTCGGTGTCGGCGCCGACCACCCCGCGGACGAGGAAGTCGCCGCGCTCGTGCTCGTCGGCGTACTCGTCCATCGCGACGCCGATCAGCAGGCCGCGGCCGGCCAGCTCCTGCTCGTCCTCGGGCAGCTCCAGGACGATCTGCTCCAGCTTCTCCAGCGCCGGCACGCCCGCCAGCTCGTACAGCACGTTCTCGTCGGCCTTCGTCACCACCATGTCCGGGCCGATCGGCCGGGCGCCCTGGCTGACGACGGTCGCGGCGGTGACGGCGCCGCCGATGACCACGCCGACCGCGCCGTCCTCGTACACGTCGCCGTCCACGAACAGCCGCGCCTCGCCGTGCTCGCCCGCCTCCGCGAGGCCGCCGACGAGCGCGAGGCCGGGCAGCGCGTCGTCGGACCGCTCGACGAACGCGTCCACGGGGAAGCTGTAGGGGTCGGCCAGCAGCAGCCCCACCACGTCGTCGTCCTGCCCTTCCGGCATGCCGACCACGATCAGCTTGTCCTCGGCCTTCAGCGTCTCCAGCCGGAACGCCTCCAGCCGCGCGCCGGGCAGCACCGCCGCCCACGCGCTGACCGCGCCCGCGTCCTCCACGCCCCGGCCCCCGCCGATCACTCCGGACGCGCTGCAGCCGATCATCAGCGCGGGCGCCGCGGACAGCGCCGCGCGCCGCGCCGCGGCCGCGATCTCCTCCGGGTCGTCCCCGGAGATGAAGACGCAGACCAGGTCGGGCGCCGCGGACAGCGGCGCGAGCGCCTGCTCGACCGCGGACACGGCGGCACTGGACAGATCGGGGCCGAGGGCCAGGCCGTCACCGAATCGCGCCATCGGCGCCGCCTCCCTCACTCCGTTCACCGGGTCGCATCACATCTCCCAGTCTCCCCCGCCGGACGCATCTGACCCAACATCCCGGTCCCGCTAAGGCCGCGGCGCGCCCGGGCGCGGGGGGCGAGGAATCCGCGGCGCACAGGTGCGATCGCGCGCGTCGGCGACGTAGTGTCGATCGCGTGCGTTCATCCACACCACGCGAGACCACACTGGGCGAGCTGCGCACCAGCGGCCACGTCCAGCGAACGGTGAAGGCCGAGATCCGTCACAACCTGCTCGCCCGGCTGAGATCCGGCGAGCCGCGCTTCCCCGGCATCCTCGGCTTCGACGACACCGTCCTCCCCCATCTCGAGCGCGCCCTGCTCGCCGGCCACGACCTCGTGCTGCTCGGCGAGCGCGGGCAGGGCAAGACGCGGCTGATCCGCACCCTGGGCGGGCTGCTGGACGAGTGGACCCCGGTGGTGGCCGGCTGCGAGATCAACGACCATCCCTACGACCCGGTGTGCGTGCGCTGCCGCCGGCTCGCCGCCGAGCTGGGCGACGAGCTGCCGGTCGAGTGGCGGCACCGCGACGACCGCTACGGCGAGAAGCTCGCCACCCCCGACACGAGCGTCGGCGACCTCATCGGCGACGTCGACCCCATCAAGGTGGCCGAGGGCCGCACCCTCGGCGACCCGGAGACCGTGCACTTCGGCCTCGTCCCGCGCACCAACCGCGGGATCTTCTCCATCAACGAGCTGCCCGACCTGGCCGAGCGGATCCAGGTGGCGCTGCTGAACGTGCTGGAGGAGCGGGACGTGCAGATCCGCGGCTACGCGCTGCGGCTGCCGCTGGACGTGCTGCTCGTCGCGTCCGCCAACCCGGAGGACTACACCAACCGCGGCCGGATCATCACCCCGCTGAAGGACCGCTTCGGCGCGGAGATCCGCACCCACTACCCCCTCGAACTGGACGCCGAGCTGGCGCTGATCCGGCAGGAGTCCGACTTCGCGGACCTGGCGGGGCTGCCCGCCGAGGTGCCCGACCACCTGATCGAGGTCATCGCCCGGTTCACCCGGCTCGTCCGGGAGTCGACGGCGGTGGACGCGCGGTCGGGCGTGTCGGCGCGGTTCGCGCTGGCGGGCGCGGAGACCGTCGCGGCGGGCGCGGTGCGGCGCGCGGCCCTGGCCGGCGAGGAGCGCGCCGTCGCGCGCGTGTGCGACCTGCCGGCGGTGGTGCCGTCGCTGATGGGCAAGGTGGAGTTCGAGGTCAGCGAGGAGGGCCGCGAGCAGGAGGTGCTGGAGCACCTGCTGCGCCGGGCGATCGCCGAGACCTACCGGCGGACGCTCGGCCCCGCCGACCTGTCCGGGCTGCTGGACAAGTTCGACTCCGGCGACACCGTCGAGTCGGGCGAGCTGGTGTCCTCCACCGAGCTGCTGCGCAGGATCGGGCAGGTGCCCGGCCTCGCCAAGATCATGGAACGGCTCGGCATGTCCGGGGACTCCCCCGAGCAGGCCGCGGCCGCGCTGGAGTTCGCCCTGGAGGGGCTGTTCCTGACCCGGCGGCTGTCCAAGGACGTTCAGGGCGGCCGGGCCGACGGGACGGCGACGTACCGGACCTGATCGCGGGTCCTGGAGGCGCCATGTCCGAGGAGGTTCGATGAGCCGGTACAGGTACGGCGCGTACGAGGACGGGCCCGACCCGCTGGCGCCGCCCTACGACGTCCGCGACGCGCTGGACGCGATGGGCGACTCGGTGCTGGACGGCACCCGTCCCGACGACGCGCTGCGGGAGCTGCTGCGCCGCGGGCTGCCGAACGCGCAGGGCCGCCGCGGCCTCGACGACCTGCTCCGCGAGGTGCGGGAGCGGCGGCGCGCGCTGCGCGAGCGGGGCCGTCTCGACGGCACGCTGGAGGAGGCGCGGGCGCTGCTCGACACCGCGATCGGGCAGGAGCGGGCCGAGCTGTTCCCCGACCCGTCCGACGACGCGCGGCTGCGCGAGGCGGAGCTGGACACGCTGCCGTCCGACACGTCGCAGGCGATCCGGCGGCTGTCGGACTACCAGTGGCGGTCCGACGCGGCGCGGCAGACGTTCGAGCAGCTGAAGGACCTGCTGCGGCGGGAGGTGCTGGATTCGCAGTTCCAGGGCATGAAGCAGGCCCTGCAGAACCAGGACCCGGCGGCGATGCAGCGCGTCAAGGACATGATGGCGTCGCTGAACGGGATGCTGGAGAAGGACGCGCGGGGCGAGCACACCCAGGCCGACTTCGACCGGTTCATGGACGAGTACGGGGACATGTTCCCCGAGCGTCCGGAGAACCTGGAGGAGCTGGTCGACCAGCTCGCCCGCCGCGCCGCCGCGATGGACCGGCTGCTCGCCTCGCTCAGCCCGGAGCAGCGCGCCGAGCTGGCGGGGCTGATGGAGCAGGCCATGCAGGACGCGGGCCTGGCGATGGAGATGACGCGGCTCGGTGACGCGCTGCGCGCGCGCAGGCCCGATCTCGGCTGGGGCCAGCCGGAGCAGATGGACGGCGAGAACCCGCTCGGGATGGGCGACGCGACGACCGCGCTGGCGGAGCTCGCGGACCTGTCGGAGCTGGAGGCGGCGCTCGGCCAGGACTACCCCGGCGCGCGGCTCGACGACATCGACGAGGACGCCGTCCGCCGCGCGCTCGGCCGGCAGGCCGTCGACGACCTCGACGCGCTGCGCCGCCTGGAGAAGGAGCTGGAGAAGCAGGGCTACCTGCGGCGCAACCGCGGGAAGCTGGAGCTGACGCCGAAGGCGGTGCGGCGGCTCGGCGAGACGGCGCTGCGCCGGGTGTTCTCGCAGCTGACGTCGGGCCGGCAGGGCGACCACGACCAGCGCGACGCCGGCCAGGCGGGCGAGCTGACCGGGTCCAGCCGGGAGTGGCGGTTCGGCGACGAGCAGCCCCTCGACGTCGTCCGGACGGTGAGCAACGCGATCCGCCGCAGCGCGATGGAGGGCCCGGTGCCCGACGCGGCGACCGGCCTCGTCGCGGCCCCGGCGGCGTCCCTGGAGTCCCTCGCCGCGGCCGAGGTGCTGGAGCCGGCGGGCGCGGACGCGGTGGACCGGCGCGGTCCGGCGCGTCCGGCGCGGGTGCGGCTCGGCGTCGACGACTTCGAGGTGCACGAGACCGAGCGGCGCACGGGCGCGGCGGTCTGCCTGCTGGTGGACCTGTCGTACTCGATGGTGCTGCGCGGGACGTGGGCGGCGGCCAAGCAGACGACGCTCGCCCTGCACACCCTCGTCACCAGCAAGTTCCCGCAGGACGCGATCCAGATCATCGGGTTCTCCAACTACGCGCGGACGCTGCACCCCGAGGAGATGGCCGGGCTCGACTGGGACATGGTGCAGGGCACGAACCTGCACCACGCGCTGATGATCGCGGGCCGGCACCTGGACCGGCACCCCGACTTCGAGCCGATCGTCCTCGTCGTCACCGACGGGGAGCCGACCGCGCACCTGCGCCCGGACGGCCGCTCGCTGTTCGACTACCCGCCGTCCACGGACACGCTGGTGCTCACCCTCGCCGAGGTCGACAAGATGACCCGGCGCGGCGCCACCATGAACTTCTTCATGCTGGCCGACGACCGGCGGCTGGTGTCGTTCGTGGAGGAGGTCGCGCGCCGCAACGGCGGCCGGGTGTTCGCGCCGGACGCCGACCGGCTCGGCGAGTACGTCGTCAGCGACTACCTGAGGGTCCGCAGGGGCCGCCGCTAGGGTGCGGTCGGCGCTAGGGTCGGCACATGTCGACCTCCGACCGCATCCTGCTCATCCTGCACATCGGGTTCGCGATCTTCACGCTGGGCCCGCTGACCGCCGCGACGATGTCCACGCCGCGCTACATCCGCAACCGGAACGCCACCGTGGTGCGGTACCTGAACCGCACCACCCAGATCTACGGCGTCGGCACGCTGCTGATCTTCCTGTTCGGGCTGTGGCTGGCCGAGGGCCACTTCGCGCAGGCGTGGCTGTCGGTGTCGATGACGCTGTTCATCGTCGCGCTGGTGCTCCTGCTGATCGTGGAGCGGGACCAGCGGAAGGCCGCGAAGCTGCTGGACGAGGCGGGCCCGGCGGCCGCCTCGGCTCCGGCCGCCGCGGCGGCCGCGCCCCAGGCCGAGGCGGAGGCCGCCGCCGAGGCCGAGGACGGCGCCGCGAAGACCACCGGGGAGACGCCGGTGGCGGCGAAGCCCGCGGCCGGCGAGGTCGCCCAGGTGGAGCGCGGCCGGATCGCCGCCATCTCCGGCGTCATCGCGCTGATCTGGCTGGTGATCCTCGTCCTGATGGTCTGGAACGCCTGACGTCCCGCCGGGGCGCGCCCCTTCGGGGTCAGGGGCGCGCCTGCGTGTGCGCCTTGATCCAGCGCAGGATCTCCGGCGTGATGCCGTCCACGTTCAGCATGTCCGAGGCGTGCATGACGCCGTCGACCGTCTGCACCTTCACCTGCACGCCCGCGGCGCGCAGCGCGCTCGCCAGGCCCTGGCTCTGCGTCACCGGCACGAAGTCGCCGGTGGCGTGCAGCAGCAGCATCGGCGCGTCGCCGGCGGAGGCGTGCGTGGTGCTGTCGGCGTCCTCGACGCGCTTCCAGCAGTCCGCGGCCTCCAGGGTGGCCTCCGGCGAGCCGGGCGCGCAGTGGACGAGGCCCACCACGGCCTGGCGCAGCTTGCGCTGGCGGGACGAGGCCTCGGTCGCCGCGCCGTCCTTGTAGGCCAGGAACGGGTTGTTCGGCGGCGACAGCGCCACGACGCCGCGGACGAGGTCCGTGCCGGTCCCGTGGGTGCCGATCTGCGTCGCGAGCTGCCCGCCGGACGACGAGCCGAGCACCACGATGCGGTCGGGGTCGAGGTTCCAGGTGCGGGCGTGCTTCTTCATGAAGCGGAGGGCGCCGAGGGCGTCGTCGCGCTGCGCCGGCCACTGCGCCTTCGGCGCGAGCCGGTAGTTCGCCGACAGGACGACGTAGCCGGCGTCGCTCAGCCTCCGCGCGAAGTACTTCCAGCTGTCCTTGCTGCCGCCCATCCAGTAGCCGCCGTGGATGATCAGCACGCCGGGCCGGGTGGCGCTCCGGGCGCCGCCCGCGGCGTTGCGCCTGGCGTCGCCGCGGGCCTTGGCCCGCTGCGCCGGGGTCGGCTGCCAGTAGGCGTCGACGCGCTGGCTCGCGGACGGCCCGTAGTTGTACGTCGCGGACCGCGGGAGCTTGGGGGTGACCATGACGGCCTTGGCGCGGACGACGCCGTCGGTGCCGCCGCCGGCGGCCTCCGGCTCCCCGTCCGGAGACTGCGTCGGCGTCCCGGACGGCGACTCGCTTCCCGACGCGCCGCTTCCGGGAGCACCGGTGGGCGCGTCGGACCCCGGAGCGCCCGTGGGGACGTCCGACGGGGCCGACACCGAGGGCGTCGGGCTCGGCCCGGGAGTGGTGGCCTGGGCGGCCATCGGCACGGCTACGGCGGAGACACACGTCGCGGCGAACGCCGCCCCACTGACCAGTACTTTGCGCACCCCGGGCCCCTTCGTGAACGAACCTGGCGGGCTGAGTATAGATGTTTGATCACGTTACTTGCGGGAAGCATGCCGGGTTCACCACTTTCCGCCCCTCCGCTGCCGACCCCAGCGCAGGTCACGGGCAGGCACGCGGAGCGAGCGCAGCGACCCAGCGGTCTGAGCCTCAGCCACAGACCACGGGCAGGCACGCGGTGCGAGCGCCAGCGAGCGCAGCG
>NZ_JBEYYT010000014.1:0-12390 GCF_040645715.1 Spirillospora sp. NPDC046719
TCCGGGCCCGCAGCTCCGCGACATGGCTGACGATGCCGACGGCGCGGCCGCCGTCGCGCAGGCCGTCCAGCACGTCCATCACCTCGTCGAGGGTGTCCTCGTCGAGGGTGCCGAAGCCCTCGTCGACGAACAGCGTGCCGATCTCCGCGCCGCCCGCCTCCGCGGTGACGACGTCGGCGAGGCCGAGCGCCAGCGACAGCGAGCTGATGAACGACTCGCCGCCCGACAGCGTCACCGGGTCGCGTTCCAGGCCCGTCCACGCGTCGGCGACGCGCAGCCCGAGCCCGCCCGCGCCGTGGCTGCGGTCGCCCGCCGCCTTGTCGGTGGTGTGGACGAGCGCGTAGCGGCCGCCCGACATCCGGCCGAGCCGCTCGTTCGCGGCGGCCACGACCTGCTCCAGCCGCGCGGCGAGCACGTACGCCGACAGCGACATCGAGCGCCGGTTCGCGGCGTGCTTGCCCGAGGTGAGCCCGGCGAGCCGCTCGGCGGTCCGGTACCGGTCCGCCGCCGGGCGCCAGTCGCGGACGGCGGCGCCGAGGTCGGCGCGCAGCCGCGCGAGCCGCTCGCAGCGGTGCCGGGCCCGGTCGGCGGCGGACGCCGCGCCGGTCCGGGCGTCCTCCGCCGCGGCGAGCGCCGCCTCCAGCGCGTCCAGATCGGGGGCGGGGCCCGCCGCCGCCTCGGCCAGCGCGCGGTCGGCGAGCAGGTCGCGGACGAGGGCCTCCTCGTCGTCGAAGCGGCGGAGCCGGTCGCGCAGCGCGGCCTGGTCCTCGTCCGGCATCGCGGCGGCGAGCACCTCGTCCGGCGTGCGGAAGCCCTCCTCTTCGGCGGTGGCCTTGGCGCGCGCGCGAGCGGCGGCGAGTTCCTCGGCGGCCCGGTCGGCCTCCCTCAGCGCGTCCATGGCCTCGGCCAGCGCGTCGGCCTCGCGGCCGAGCCGGTCGATGCGCGCCTCCAGGGTCGCGTCCGTGCCGCGCGCCTCGTCCAGCGCCGCGCGCAGCCGCTTCTCCTCGGCGTCGAGCTCCGCGCGCCGGGTGCGGTTCGCGGTGAGCGCCCGGACGTTGCCGTCCCGGGCGTCGCGGACCCGCTCCAGCTCCTGCTCGTCGCGGTGCAGGACGCTCTCCAGCCGGTCGGCCTCCGCGGCCCGCGCCGCCGCCGCGGCGCTGCCGGCGAGCTCCTCGCGGGGCGTCCGGATCCCGTACGCGCGCAGCAGCTCCTTGGCGGTGTGCTCCGAGGCGGGGCCGGCCGCGAGCAGCCGCCGCGCCCCGGCGGCGGCCGGCGAGGGGGTCCGCGGCGCGTCCGGGAACGCGGACCGGTACCGGCCCCGGAACTCGTGGAAGTCGAGGTAGGCGCGCACCGCCTTGACGCAGTTGGCGAAGGTGCGGAACACCGCCAGCCGCCGCGAGCCGAGCAGGACGTCCCGGTAGGCCGGCTCGGTCCCGACCGGCGAGCCCCACACCACGCAGACGGGCTTGTCGGTGCGCTCGGCGATCTCGGCGAGATCCCTGGCCAGGACGTCGCTCATCGGCGGGAACGCGCCGGTGATCGGGCAGATCAGCACCCCGACCGCCGGATCGGCCACGATCGTCTCCAGGATGCGGCGCCCGCGCCAGTCGCCGACCGGATGGCCGCCGTTGTCGACCGGGTTGGAGACCCGCAGGTAGCCGGGAATCCACTCGTGCAGCGCCTTCTGCGTCCCGGCCGACAGCTCGGGCAGTTCCAGGCCCGCCGCCGAGCACAGGTCGGCCATGTGCGCGCCGGTGCCGCCCGAGATGGCGTACACGCAGACCCCGCCGCTCACCGGCGGTTTCGCGCGGGCCAGCAGCATGGAGGTGTCCAGCAGCTCGTCCAGCCCGTCGACCCGGGTGACGCCGAACTGCCTGAGCACCGCGGAGGCGACCGCGTCGGACCCGGTGAGCTTGCCGGTGTGCGAGGCCGCCATCGACGCGCCGTCCCGGGTCCGCCCGACCTTCACCACGACGACCGGCACCCCGCGCCGTGCCGCGTGGTCGGCGGCGAGCATCAGCGTGCGGCCGTCCTTGAACCCCTCGACGTACCCGGCCACCGCGCCGACCTCCGGCAGGTCGGCGAAGTGCCGCAGGAAGTCGGCGAACTCCAGGTCCGCCTCGTTGCCGGTCGGCGCCCAGTGCGACACCCGGACGCCCAGCTCCTGCGCCTGGAAGACGGGGCGCCCCTGGTGGCCGCTCTGCGAGATGAGCGCGATCGCGGGACCGTCCAGGTCGTCGCGGAACTCCTCGAACGCGTTGAGGTTGGTGTTCGGGCCCAGCACCCGGAGCCCGTCGAGCGCGAGCCGGCCCATCCGCTCCTGCGCGTCCCTGCCCTCGTCGCCGAGCTCGGCGAAGCCGGACGCGAAGACCACGGCGAAGCGGGCCCCGGCCGCGGCGAGCTCGTCGAGCACCCCGGCCGGATCGCCGACCAGGACGGCGGCGACGTCGATGGGTTCGGGCACGTCGGCCACCGACCGGTGGCACGGCTCGCCGTCCACCAGGTCGCGCCCGGGGTTGACCGGGTGGACGCGCGCGCCGACGCGCCCGGCCCAGGCGCGCAGCCTCCGGTAGACGGCGGTGTTCGGCCGGCCCGGCGTGTCCGAGGCGCCGACGACCGCGAGCGTGCGCGGCCTGAAGAACACGCCGAGATCCTCGCCGCGGAGCGCCAGGACCCGGCCGCTCACGTCCCGTTCGATGTCCTCGGCCCGCGAGGGACTGTTATCTGACATACCGTCAGCTTAACCGCGGACGCGGCGAAATCTGATGGCCCATCAGAAACGAGGACGGGAGAAGGCCCGGTCCCGGCCTCGCCGGATCACGTGGGCGTCCGCGGCCGCCCGGCCGCCGGCTACTTGGGCGGGCGCCTGCCCGAGACGGCCCAGAAGACCAACTGGGCCATGCTCTCCCGCAGGTCCTCGACCCTGATCTCCCACGCCTCGTACCCGCGCTGGTGGGCGGCGTTGTGCGCGAGCATCCCGACGAGCGCCCCGGCCATCGCCTCGGGATCGACGCTCCCGGCCACCCGGCCGCGCTCCTGCTGCTCGGCGATCACCGCGGCGAGCGCGGTCACCACGTTGTTGAGCATGCGGACGCGCAGCGCGTGGAAGCGCTCGTCGCCCTCGATCGTGGCGAGGTCCACCACCCGCAGGACCGCCTCGTTGTCGCGCCAGAAGTCCAGGAAGCCGTCGACGAGCATCTGCGCCGTCTCGTAGCCGGACTTGCCGGTCCACGGCTGGTCCTCGACGAGCGGGCGCAGCCGCCTTCCCGCCTCGGCCATCTCGGCCGCGATGGTGAGGACGGCGGCCTCGATGTCGGCGAAGTACTGGTAGAAGGTGGCGGGGGACGTCCCGGCTCGCCGAGCCACGTCGATCACCGTGATGTCGCGGTACGGCGAGGTGGCGAGCATCTCCGTGAGGCGGCTCAGCAGCCGCTGCCGGGTCGCCTTGGCCCGCCGGCCCGCGACCCTGCCGTCTGCGGTCAGCACGGTTTCTGGCATACCGTCAGTTTAGGGCCTCCGGCCGCGACCGGCCCACGAGTCCCGCACGGAACGGCGACGCCGGACGCCTCGGCTTTTACCTACGAGGTAACGGAGACGCCCTGGCCAGGCGTGCCTTGCAGGCCTGGGAGGAGCCAATTGGGGAGCCAACTCAGGCGGACTTGCTACCTGGCGTCTCAGACCCACCGCCGAAGATCGCGTCCATGACCTCGGCACCGCCCTTGATCAGGGGCTTGAGGCGATGTCGGTAGATCGTCTCCGTCGTGCGAGTGTCGGAGTGGCCGACGAACTGGGCGATCTTCTCTACAGGAATGTCGTGGTCACTCAGCAAGGAGACGAACGTGTGCCGGAGTTCGCGGGGAACCCACCGGCGGTCGTCGAGGTCATCGCCTGCGGTCGTTGATGTTCAGCAGTACCGCGCTCGGGGTGGTGAAGGGGACATCGAAGGTACTGCCGGCGGCGGGGATCCGGAGTGGCCGGCCGGGGGTGAAGCTACCGTCGGTAGCGACCGTGGAGCCGGCGAACCGGACTCCCGAGGTCGCCTGGAGCGAGGGGCCTTCCAGTCGCTGAAGAACGGCCTGGCGGGGGCTGCCGCCCTTGATCTTCACCGCGACGGTGCCCTTGAGTGTCTTGTCGAGGTCGTCGATCACGACTCGGATGGCGCCGTCGGGCGTCCGCACGGCGTAGGCAGTGACGTTCGCCGCGGTGCCCGACACCTGGGTGGGCAGGAATCGTCCTCCGCGCAGGGCGGAGACCAGCAGCCCGGCGTAGTAGGAGGGTTGTGCCTGCAGTCTTCCGTTGGTGGTGGCGGCCTGGTCGGAAAAGCACATCCAGGTGTAGCCGCCGCAGTCGTGGGGCTGCTGGTGGAAGTTGATCCCGCTGATCCCCTCGTGGGCGGCGGTCAGCGCGTAGTCGACGGTCCACAGGGCCGCGGCCAGGGTGTTGGACACTCCGGCCTTGCCTCCGTTGGCGACGTTGTTGGTCTCTGAAAGGTGTGCCGGCAGCCCGGCGGTGCGGGCCTGTTGCGCGAACAGGTCGATGAAGTTCCTGGTGTTCGCGGCGGTCGCCGGGGACAGCAGGTTGTCGATCGTCGCCGGTGTTTGGATTTCGGGTCTGTTGACCAGCGGGTAGTAGTGCTGGTCGAGGAACCGGGTTTGATGGCCGAACGCGTCGGCGTAGGCCGACCACCAGGTCGGTATCGGCTTGGTGATCGGGTCGGCCTGGGGCAGGCCCCACAGGAATCCTGCGGCGTCGGGGCCGGAGAAGCGCACCCCGGGCGCGGACTTGCCGATGGCGGCCAGGTAGGCGGTGGCCTGCTTGATGTAGGCGTCGGTGGTGTAGTTGGGGACGACGCGCACCGGCAGGTACAGGTTCGGTTCGTTGCCCAGCTGGATCGTGCGCAGCATCGGGCCGAACTGGCGCCGCGCGGCGGCGGCCAGGCCTGCAGCCGCGGCCGGGTCGTCGTGGAACAGGTTGACGCCCAGATCGATCGGCCACCGGGTGCGCCGCGCCAGCGCGCCGGCGCGGGCCAGATCGGCTGGGGTGATGACCTGCCCGTCGGCCCATGCGGGCGGCGGTACGGAGGGGTCTGGCTGCCAGGCGGTCGCGTCGGCGCCGTTGGCGGCGAACCGCATCGAGCCGCGGCCGAGGTTGCCCAGCAGCCGGGCCAGGTTGCCGTGGCCGGCGCTCACCCACGGCTCGTGCAGTGCTCCCTCTTCGAACGACAGGCCGAGGAAGTCACCGGGAATGGCGGCCCCGCCCTTGCCGGAGGCGTCGACGGTCACCGTCAGCGTCGGAGATGGGCGGGCGGTCGATGCGTGGGCCGCAGTGGCCGTGGTCGCGAGCACGGCCGCCCCCACCGCGGCCGAAAGCCGGACATTGCGCATGGTCACCTCGGGTCGGGTCGACGGCTGCCGATCGCTGCCGGTGCGGACCGGTAGCGCGGAACGTAATCCCGGCCCCAGCGCTAAGTCAACTGCTTGACTTAAAGTTGTGGTCGCTGGGAGCCTCTGCGCTTGTAGATGGCCGGGCGTGGCGATGCGGCCGCGTCCTGGCGAAGGAGGATGGTCGATGCCGGCCAAGGCACGTAGCCGGGACGGAGCGCGGCAGGACCGTGCCGCCGCGACGCGCGAGCTGATTCTGGTCACCGCCGAGCGGTTGTTCGCCGAAGAGGGCCTGTCGGTGTCCAACCGTCAGGTCAGTGCGGCCGCCGGGCAGGGCAACAATTCCTCGGTCGGCTACCACTTCGGCGATCGGGTGGAGCTGGTGCGAGCGATCCTGCGCCGGCACGGCCCGCCGGTGGAGCGGCTGCGGGCGGAGCTGGTCGCCGACGCCGCCGGCACCCAGGACCTGCGCGTCTGGCTGGGCTGCCTGGTGCGGCCGTTGCCGGAGTACCTGGCGGGCCTGCCCGGTCCCACCTTCTTCGCCCGGTTCGGCGCGCAGGTGATGGTCGACCCCGGCTACCGCGAACTCGCGATCGAGGACGCGATGTCCTCGCCCTCGCTGCACATCATCCTGGACCGGCTGGACCGGCTGCTGCCCGATCTGCCGGCCCCGGTACGGACCCAGCGGCGGGTCATGACCCGCCAGCTGATGATCTTCACATGGGCCGAACACGAACGTGCTCTGGCCGAAGATCCAAGCGGCCCGCACCTGGACTGGCACCACGCGGTGACCGGACTCGTCGACGCCTTGACCGGGCTGTGGCAGGCACCGGTGAGCGACTGAGGGTGAAGCGGCCCACCCGCGAACCCGGCACGGCCCCCCACCCCCGCGAGGAGATCCCGTGACCCGTCTTCGAAGAGCTACATCACCGATCATCGGCCGCTGGACCGTTAGCCGCGCGAGCGCCGGCGGCTTGGCCGTGTCCGCCGCTGTTGCCACGATCGCCGCGGGAGGTGTGACCGCGCACGCGGCCGCGCCCCACGGGACGGCCGCGCTGGTGGCCGCGATGACCCTGGAGGAGAAGCTGTCGTTCGTCCAGGGCCGCTGGGACGACCCGCAGCTGCAGAGCATCGGTGAGTCCGGATACGTGCCAGGGGTGCCCCGCCTCGGCATCCCGCCGCTGCGGCTGACCGACGGTCCCGCCGGTGTCCGCGCCACCCAGCCGGCCACCGCCCTGCCGGTGCCGGTCGCGCTCGCCTCGTCCTTCGACGAGCGGCTGGCGCGCCAGTACGGGCAGGTGCTGGGGCGCGACGGGCGGGCCCGCGGCATGGACGTGGTGCTGGCGCCGATGGTCAACACGATCCGCGTGCCCTACGCCGGCCGCAACTTCGAGACCTACAGCGAAGACCCGCTGGTCGGCTCCCGGACGGTCGCCCAGACGGTCCAGGGCGTCCAGAGCGCGGGCGCGATCGCCACCACCAAGCATTTGGCGGCCAACAACCAGGAGACAAACCGGCAGACCATCAACGCCCAGGTCACAGAGCAGGCCCTGCACCAGATCGAACTGCCCGGGTTCGAGGCGGCGGTGAAGGCGGGTACCGGGGCGGTGATGTGCTCCTACAACCAGCTCAACGGCGAGCACACCTGCTCCAGCGACGCGCTTTTGAACTCCACCCTGCGCCGGCAGTGGGGTTTCGGCGGCTGGGTGATGTCGGACTGGGGCGCCGCCCACGCCCCCACCGACATCCTGGCGGGCCTGGACCAGGACATGCCCGGCGCTCCGCGAGGCGACGACCACTTCGGAGCCCCGCTCAAGACCGCCATCGGCAACGGCTCCATCCCGCAAGCCGCGCTGGACAGGTCGGTGCAGCGGATCCTGGGCGTCATGGCGCGGTTCGGGCTGCTGCGCTGCGCCTCGCCCAGGGGTGCCGTCGCCGGCTGCGCCCAGCCCGCACGCCCGGCGCTGGACACCGCAGCCGATGACAAGGTCGCGCAGAGGGTCGCCGAGGACGGCGCCGTCCTGCTGCGCAACACCGGCAACGCGCTTCCGCTGAGCGGCGCGGCGGCCCGCTCCGTCGCGCTCATCGGCACCCCCGCAGCCCAACCCGTCATCGGGGGCGGCGGAAGCTCCGAGCTGGCCCCCACCTCGGTGACCGTCCCGCGAGAAGAGATCACCAGACGCGCCGGCTCCGGCGCGGACGTCGCCTACCGGCCCGGGGTGGACACCACCGGCACGGTGATCCCCGGCACGGCGCTGTCGGGCGGCCCGATCGACTTCACCGGCGCAGGCGCACTGAAGGCCGACGGCTACGACCAGACCCGGACGCTGACCGCACCCGAGGACGGCGACTACCTGCTCACCCTGCGCTCCACTCTGAGCACCACCTCACTGAAGGTCGACGGCGCACAGGTCGCCGCCGGCGGCAGCCTCAGGCAGGACCAGCTCAAGAACGCCACCGCGCGCGTCCACCTCACCAAAGGCGCCCACACCATCACCGTGGCGGCCACCAGCTACATCCCCGGCCGGCTCCAACTGCAACTGAACTGGACCACACCGTCGCAGGCGCGAGCGGACCTGGACGCCGCGGTCACCGCCGCCAAGAAGGCCAAGATCGCCGTGGTGTTCGCCTACGACGAGGGCACCGAGGGCAGCGACCGCACCACCCTGGCCCTGCCCTATGGGCAAGACGCCCTGATCTCCGCGGTCGCCAAAGCCAACCCCAACACCGTCGTCGTCCTCAACACCGGCGGCGCGGTCACCATGCCGTGGCTGGGCCAGGTCCGCAGTGTCCTGGACATGTACTACCCGGGCCAGAGGGGCGGGACGGCGACCGCCCGGCTGCTGTTCGGCGACGCCGCCCCCGGCGGCCGGCTCACCCAGACCTTCCCCCTGGACGACGCCCACACCATGGTCAGCGGCGACCCGAGCCGCTTCCCCGGTGTCAACGGCACCGAGACCTACTCCGAAGGCATCGACGTCGGCTACCGCTGGTACGACCAGCACCGGCAAAAGACGCTGTTCCCCTTCGGACACGGCCTGTCCTACACCACCTTCACCTACAGCCGCCTGAAGGTCCACGGCAACGGACACGGCCTGACCGCCACCTTCACCCTCACCAACACCGGCCACCGCGCCGGCGACGAAGTCCCCCAGCTCTACCTCGGCCCCAGCCCCGACGCCCACCGAGCCCAACAGGCCGTCCGATCACTGGGCGGCTACACCAAGGTCCACTTGAGCCCCGGCCAGTCCCGCCGCATCACCATCACCACCGACCAGCGCCAACTCCAATACTGGGACACCACCCGCCACACCTGGACCACCGGCACCGGAACCCGCGACATCTGGATCGGCCCCTCCTCCCAGAACCTCCCCCTCCACACCACGACCACGGTCCCGCACTAGCAGCTCGCACGCGGGACCGGGACCCCGACCGCGGTCCGGCACCGGCGTCGTCAGCGGATTCGGCGGCGGGCGACGGGGCCGGCCTCAGCCGTGACACGGGCAGAGGTCTCCTCGCCGAGCCGGACTTGCTCCTCGGGGCTCGGTCCCACGAAAATTCACCCCCTTTATTAAAACGTTTTAATGAGGTCTGACTATGTTTGACCAGCAGAGGTCTCCCCAGGTTCGCCGGAGGTATGCGGTCGGTCTGGCGGTCGTCGTGGCGCTGGGCGCGGGGCTCGCCGTCCCGCAGTCCGCCGGAGCGGACGCGGTCTCACCAGCGGCGACCCGGCTCGGTGACCGCGTCCTGGATCCGGCGGCGCGGGGCAACATCACCTACAACGGCACCGCCAACGTGGGGAGCTACCAGCAGGACGGTCTGATGACCTACAGCGGGTACCAGTACGTCGCCTGGTACGCCGCCGACCGGACCGCGGTCATCTCCCGCCGGAAGCTGCCCTCCGGGGACTGGCAGAGCATCCGGTTGGACGCGGTGCTGTTCGCCGACGACTCGCACAACAACATCGCGATGGCGGTGTCCCCCACCGACGGCCGTATCCACCTGGCCCTGGCCACGCACGTCCCGATGGCGCGCTACATCCGGAGCGTGCCGGGACTGGCCGATGGGAAGGCGCAGTGGTCGTCGCGCTCGTTCGAACCGGTGGCGGCCGCCCTGCCGGGTGCGCCCACGGCTCCGGACTGGTGGACCTATCCCCAGTTCGAGCGGGTGAAGGGCGAGTTGCTGCTGACCTGGCGTGACGGCACCTCCCTGGGCGGTGGGCAGGCACTGGCCCGGTACGACGCCGACAAGGCCGGCACCTGGACGTACCTGGGGACGTTCTCCTCACCTGAAGGGACGTACAGCAGCCGGTTCGGCTCCAGCAACGCCCGTTACGGCTACCTGCACGGCTTCGGCGCCAACCCAGTCACGGGCGACCTGGAGATCACCTGGGCCTGGCGCGAGGACGCGACCGCCCAGGACCCGAGGTGCCCGGGCGCCGCCGCCAACCGCGACCTCGGCTACGCCCGCAGTACCGATGGCGGGCGCACCTGGAAGAACAACGCCGGTGAGGTCATCGGCCGCACCGGCACCGACGACGTGATCACCGCGGACGACGCTCAGGTGGTCGTCGAGATCCCGATCAACCAGGGCATGATCAACCAGGAGACGCAGGCCTTCGACTCCGGCGGCCGGATCCATGTGGTGACCAGCCAGCTCAACGACGAAGACCTCGCCGCGATCGGCGGATGCCTCACCGACTACTACGCCCAGCGCGCCGGCTACGCGCACCCGGTCCACCACTGGCGCGACGGCGACGGGAAATGGCACTCGACCATGCTTCCGTTCACCACCGGCACCGGCGGCCGCTCCAAGCTCGTGTTCGGCGCCGAGAACACCGCCTATCTCGTCCTGCCCGACGGCCGCATCGCCGCGGCCACCGCCAAGAGCCGGTGGTCGGACTGGAAGATCGTGTTCGCCGGCGACGTCGACAGCATCAGCGAGGTCACCATCGACCGCCAGCGGCTGCGCTACGACGGCGTCCTGAGCGTCGCCTATCAGGAAACCGGCAGGCCCGCCAACGCTCCCTCGGCGTTCCGCGTCGCCGACTTCGCCCTGGGGCGAAGGCATTCCCGGCCCGCCGCCAAAACCACCACTCCCGAGGCGAGCCCGCGTCCCTACATCGGTAGTGCCACCGTCGTCCCCGGCATCCGCGCCTCCAGCGGACAGCCCAACTTCCCCGCCCAGTTCGCCGCCGACGGCAAGACCAACACCTACTGGTCCAGCGGTCAGGAGGTCAACCGCACCAAGGACGGCATCCCCTGGGTCGAGATCCTCGACGCGGTATCCGCCAAGAACGGCGCCGCCACGCCCGACCGGCCTCAGATCCTGAGCATCGACTACGGCAAGAAGCGCTGGGTGAACAACGTCACCGTCACCCCCGTCGGAGCCAAGGGGCCGAAGACCTACACCCTCCAAGGCCGTGTCAACGGATTCTGGAAGCGCCTGGCCACCGTGCCCGCGCAGGCCGCCACCGCGCTGTCGGTGCCTGTCGCCCGCAGCAGGATCGACGCGATCCGGCTGGTGATCACCGCCGGGAACAACGCCGACACCGTCCAGATCGCCGAGGTCACGACCTTGGACCGCTAAGACCAGGATCCCTCCCGGGCGAGACATGTCCGCGATGCCCATGAGATCGAGAGTCCGGCTCCGGACGACTCTTCGGAGCCGGACTCACAAGGTTCAGCGGCCTGGACCTGGAGGTCTGCCCAGATAACAGCTCCGCCGCACGGCTGAGCGTGCGCGCGGTGGCCGGGTGCGTCCCTGACCGGGGACCCCTCCGGCCGCCCGCACCGGGGCCGATGCGGGCAGCTAGGAGCCGCCCCGGAGCCCTGTCCCGGCCGAAAACGTCGTCCGCGCAGGTCAAGCGGCACGTTCGTACTCGTTGAGGATTCCGCCCAGAGGGTGCTTTCTTCGGATGTGCAGGTGGGCGATCTGGTCTGTTTCGTTGATCGGCGGAGGCAGCGGCTTCAACGGGCGGGCGTGCCCTGATGCGGCCGATGCTGGTTCTAGAAGGCCTCGAACTCTCGGAGGGCGTGGAGCAGGTGCCGCTGGTTCCAGATCAACGTGCGGTCCAGGAGCTCACGGCGGCAGGTCTGCACCCACCGCTCCATCACCGCGTTCATCCACGGCATCCGCACCCCGGTCAGCACCACTCAGATACCCGCATCGGCCAAGACGACGTCGAACAGGCCAAGGAACTTGCCGTCCCGGTCACGGATCAGGAACCGTGCCCGGCAGCCGGCGCAGGTCGTTCGGCAACCTGCGCCCGTCGGCCCGCTTGCCCGCTCACCGGATGTGACCTGCCGGTCTGCAAGAATGTCGATGCAGCGTGAGAGCGAGGTCGTGCATGGCATCCCCCCGGCGCGTGGGCACCGAGACATCCAAGACGCGGGATCTCATCCTCAACTGCGTCGAACGGCTGATGCTGGAGGCGGGCTACGCCGGCGTCACCTACCGTGCCATCGCCGCCAAGGCCGGGGTCACTCCCGGCCTGGTCCAGTACTACTTCCCGACCCAGGACGAGGTGTTCGTCGCGGCCATCCGGCGACGATCGCAGCAGAACCTGGAGAAGCTGGCCGAAGCCCTGCGCGCCCGCCCCGATCAGCCGCTGCACGTCCTGTGGGACTACAGCCGTGACGAGTCCGCGGCGGCGCTCACCACCGAATTCCTCGCTTTGGGCAATCACCGCAAGTCGATCCGCGCGGAGATCACCGAGTGGACCGAGCGGGTGCGGCGGCTCCAGATCGACGCGCTCGACGAGGCGATCCGCGAGCGGCCCGTCACCCTCGGGCCCCTGTCACAGGGGACGCTGCTGTTCCTGGTGACGGGCATCCCGAAGCTGATCCGCCTGGAGGAGGGCGTCGGCATCGCATCGGCGCACGCCGAGGTGGTCAAGGAGTTCCAGGAGTTCCTCGACTCGGTGGAGCCGGCGGGGGGGGGCCGCGCGGCCGGCACGCCCCCCCCCCACCACCGGGGTGGGTGGGCGGGAGAGTTCGCAAGACCGCAA
>NZ_JBEYYT010000014.1:12400-36285 GCF_040645715.1 Spirillospora sp. NPDC046719
GGGGGGGGCGCCCACGCCGGGGGGCCCGGCGGTGTTGTACAGGGTTTCCCTGTCTTCCTCGCCCGGGGGGCCCGGGGGGGGGGGCCCGGGGGGCGCGCCCCCCCCGCCGCCCTTCAGCGGGTGTGCTGGACGAGTTCGATGCGAACGCCGTCGGGGTCGGCGAGGAACAGCACGTCCATGGCGCCGCCCCGCATGGGGATGTGCGTCCGGGTGTGCTCGATCGCGGTGGCTCCGAGCGCGACCAGCCGCTTCTCCACGGCGGGAAGGTCGTCCACGTGCACCGACAGGTGCGTGAAGCCGATCTGCCTGCGCGACCGCAGGCGGCGCCTTCGGCGACCTCAAAGCCCAACCCCTCGGTGTAGAAGCGGAGCGATCGGTCGAAGTCGGAGACGCACAGGCCGATGTGCGGCACGGCCAGGACACCGCCGGCCGTCTGGTCGGGAAGCATGGGGTCACCTCTGGTCGATGATCGCGGGCATCGTGTCCCAGCCGCGCACGGTCGTGGTGGGTGAGCGGCGGGCGCCGGCCATGTCGATCTCCCAGTCGGGGAATCGGTTCAGGACCTCGTCGAGGGCGACGCGTCCTTCCATGCGGGCCAGCGCCGCGCCGAGGCAGTAGTGCGCGCCGTGCCCGAACGTGACGTGCGTTCCGATGGCGCGATGGATGTCGTAGCGGTCGGGGTTCTCGAAGCGCCGCTCGTCATGGTTGGCCGAGGCGACCATGAGCAGCATCGCCGAACCGGCCGGGACCTTGGTGCCGTGGTACTCCACGTCTTCGGCGGCGTAGCGCGCGACGTGCGGGCCGGGAGGCTCGTAGCGCAGCAGCTCCTCGATCGCGTTGGGGATCAGTGACCGGTCGGCGACCAGCTCGCGGCGCTGGTCGGGGTGGTCGGCCAGGACCTTGCCCATCCAGCCGAACAGCCGCCCGGTGGTCTCGACCCCGGCGCCGGCGATCACGGTCAGGAAGGTCACGATCTCGTCTTTGGACAGCTTGCGGACGGTGCCGTCGACGTCCTCGAACTCGAAGCCGAGCAGCTCGGTGATGAGGTCGTCGGAGGAGTTCTTCTCCCGCCAGGCCACGTACTCGGCGTACATGCCGCCGTCGAAGTACTGCTCCTTGTCGATCGGCAGCGGCCTGCCGGGTTCGTTGCGCAGGTTGCGCTGGGCGTGGTCGCGGACCTTCGGCTGCTCGACGTCGGGGATGCCGACCAGCATCCCGATGGCCCGCATGGGCAGCTCGTCGCCGAGGTCGGTCACGAAGTCGAACCGGTCGGAGCCGGTGAACGGGTCCAGGCACGCGACGCAGAAGGCTCGCACCTTCTCCTCGACCATCTTCATCCGCCGCGGCGTGAAAGCGCGCGCGACCAGGGCGCGGTGGACGGTGTGCTGTGGCGGGTCCTCGTGGATGAACACCCCGGGCGGCATGACCGGGTCGGCCTTGACGACCTCCAGGATGTCGCCCTTGGCGGAACTGAGCCGCTTGACGTCCTTGAGGGCGGCGTCGACGTCGGCGAAGCGGCTCAGCCCCCAGAAGTCGTGGCGTTCGTTGTAGTACAGCGGCGCCTCGTCCCGCAGCCGCCGGTAGGTGGGGTACGGATCGCGGTCGATGTCGACATCGTAGGGGTCGTAGTACGGGTCGCCGTCGCTCACCATTTTCTCCTCGGCTCAGTGTTGTACGGTTGTATAGTCCCTTGCTATACGTTCGTATAGCACACGCTTTTCGACTCGGAAAGGGTCGGCCGTCGAAACGGGAGGGACGATTTGAGCCGTACAGCGGTGGTGACGGGCGGCGCCTCGGGGCTCGGCCTGGCGATCTGCGAGCACCTCGCCCGCCGGGACCGGCACGTCGCCGTCCTGGACCTCGCCGGCGACGCGGCCGACCACGTCGCCGGCGAACTGAGCGCGGAGAAGCGCCGGGCGATCGCGGTTCAGGTCGACGTGGCGGACCGGGACGCGGTCGACAATGCCTTCGAGGAGGTGCGCGCCGCGCTGGGACCGATCGAGATCCTGGTCACCAGCGCGGCCGTGTCCGGTTTCCTGCCCTTCGAGCAGGTCACCTCAGGCGACTGGGCCCGCACGCTCGCCGTCAACCTCACGGGAACCTTCAACTGCCTGCAGTCCGCGATCCCCGACATGGCGGCCGGGGGCTGGGGCCGGATCGTCACCATTTCTTCGGCCGCAGGCCAGACCGGTTCGCTGCGGCAGGCGCACTACGCGGCGTCCAAGGGCGGTGTGATCGCCCTGACCAAGGCGGTCGCGCTCGAATACGCGGCGAAAGGGGTCACCGCGAACACGATCCCACCGTTCACGGTCGACACGCCGCTGCTGCGCGCCGCGCAGGAGTCCAAGCTGCTGCCGCGCCCTGAGGTGCTGGCCCGGATGATCCCGGCGCGGCGGCTCGGCACCGGCGACGACATCGCCGCGATGTGCGCGTTCCTGTGCTCGGACGAGGCCGGTTACATCACCGGCCAGGTCATCGGCGTCAACGGAGGTGCGGTGACATGAGCGACCGATTCCGCCTGGACGGCCGGGTGGCCGTCATCACCGGCGGCGGCACCGGGATCGGCCGCGGCACGGCGCTGGTGCTCGCCGAGCACGGTGCCGACGTCGTGCTGGCGGCCCGCCGCCGGGAACCGCTGGAGGCCACCGCGAAGGAGGTCCGGACCCTGGGGCGGCGTGCCCTCGCCGTTCCGACCGACGTCAGCGACCCCGACCAGTGCCGGCGGCTCGTCGACACCACCCTGCGGGAAATGGGCCGGCTCGACATCCTCGTCAACAACGCGGGCGGGGCTCAGACCAAGTCGCCGATGAAATGGACCGACGAGGAGTGGCAGAACGTCCTGGCGCTCAACCTCGGCAGCGTGTTCTTCCTGTCCCGGTCCGCTGCCGAGCCGATGCTCGCGCAGGGCAAGGGCGCGATCGTGAACATCTCGTCAGGCGCGAGCCTGCTCGCCATGCCGCAGGCCGCGCCCTACGGCGCGGCGAAGGCGGGAGTCAACAACCTCACCGGCTCGCTGGCCGCCGCCTGGACCCGCAAGGGCGTCCGGGTGAACACCATCGCCGTGGGAGCCGTCCGGGCGGCGACGCTCCTGGACGAGGCCGAACGGCACGGCCTGGACCCCGAAGCCATCGCGATGACCAACGGCTCGCACCGCCTTGGCGAACCGGACGAGATCGGTTATGGCGTCCTGTTCTTCGCCTCCGACGCCTCCAGCTTCTGCTCCGGCCAGACCCTCTACATCCACGGCGGTCCGGGCCCGGCCGGCATCTGAAGAGAGTCATACTCTCTTGAAGTAGCGGAAGCATTCTTATACGGTCGTACAGCTACCTTGGAGGTGCGATGACCGCTGCGTTCACCCCGCTCAGCCCGTTCGGCATGGAGATCACCGGTGCGTCCGGCGACCAGCTGGTGCATCAGGAAGCCGCCGACCGATGCCAGGAACTCCTCAACGAGCACGGGGTGGTGATCTACCGCGAGCTCGGCATCGGCGACGACGACCTCGTCGCGTTCACCCGCCTGCTCGGCGAACCCGAGGTCGCCAAGACCAGCGAGCACCGCCATCCCGAGATCGACACGATCACGCTCGACCCGAACAAGACCAACGCGACCCTCGCGGGCTACCGGCGCGGGAACTTCCACTGGCACATCGACGGTGCGACCATCGAGGTACCGCAGAAGGCGACGCTGCTCACCGCCCGCGAGGTCGACCCGGCCGGCGGCGACACCGAATTCGCCAGCACCTTCCTCGCCTACCAGGCCCTGCCCGAGGCGGAGAAGGCACGCCTCGACGGGCTCACCGTCGTGCACAGCTTCGCCGCCGCGCAACTGCGCGCCAACCCGGCCCCCTCCGACGAGGAACGCGCCGCCTGGGACCGGGTGCCCTCCCGCACCCACCCGCTGGTCTGGACGCGCGGCAACGGACGCAAGTCCCTGCTCGTCGGAGCCACCGCGGGCGAGGTCGTGGAGCTTCCCGGAGACGAAGGCCGGGCGCTGCTGGAACGGCTGCTGGAGTGGGCGACCCAGCCGCAGTTCGTCCTACGCCACCAGTGGCGGCGCGGTGACCTGGTCATCTGGGACAACACCGGGATGCTGCACCGAGCCCTGCCCTTCGAGCCCACCTCCCGGCGGCTGATGCACCGCACCACCCTCGTCGGCGAAGAGGCAGTCGCCTGATGGCCGACGATCTGGAAGCGCTGCGCCGCGACGTGTGGTACCTCAAGGACCGCGCCGAGATCCTCGACTGCATCGCCCGCCACGCGCGCGGTTGCGACCGCCACGACGACGACCTCATCACCAGCGCCTACCACCCCGACGCCACCGACGAGCACGGACACACCACCAACACCGGCGCCGACTACGCCTCCTGGGTCAACCCCGCCCACGCCGCGACGTCGCACGCCCACCTGCACAACATCACCACCCACACCTGCGACATCGACGGCGACACCGCCCACTGCGAGAGCTACTCCCTCGTCGTCCTGCTCGGCAAGGACGGACGCACCGCCCAGATCATCAACGGCCGCTACCTCGACCGCCTCGAACGCCGCGACGGCCGCTGGCGGATCGCCCTGCGCCGCTCCACGGTCGAGGTCATGTTCACCGCCGACGCCTCCGTCCTGAAGTCGCCGTTCTTCACCGACCAGGGCTACCTCAAAGGCACGCGCGACGCCGGCGACCTGTCCTACCAGCGCCCCCTGACCCTGGAGCAGACCGGATCCCGCTGGTCGTCCACGGTCCAAGCGACGTCCCGATGAGCGGGCGCCGCGCGCTCGCGGCGGGCAGCGTCGTCCTGCTGGGCGCGGTAGCGGTGCCGGGCATGCCCGCATCGGCCGCGTCTGGGCCGCAGCAGTGCGCGCAGCCGCAGCCAGGCGGCCCGATGCAGGTCACCGCCGACTGCGTCGACCCGCTCTATGCCCACCCGGTCATCGACGGTGAGAAGGACCTGACCAGCCCGGTGCCGCACCGTCAGGTGTCCGGGCATTTCGAGGGCACGAACGTCAAGTTCAACCTCTACCTCCCGCCGGCGAACCGCTGGGACGGCAGGTTCTTCCAGCTCGTCTACCCGCTGCAAAGCGAGAACGCCGACGCGCAGTCCATCGCCTTCGGGGCCGACAGCGGCGCCTACACCGTGCAGACCTCCGGGACCGAGGGCTACCGCGCCGACGCGGCCGCCGCCAAGTTCTCCCGCACCGTCGCGGCGAAGTACTACCGCTCGTCCCGCCGGATCCACGGCTACATCTACGGCGGCAGCGGCGGCTCGTACATGACGATCGGCGCGATGGAGAACACCACCGGCGTGTGGGACGGCGCGGTGCCGTTCATCCCCGGGGTGCCGACCTCGATCCCGAACAACTTCTTCGTCCGCGCCTTCGCCCGGCTGGTGCTGCGCGGCAAGGCACCGCAGATCGCCGACGCGGTGCGTCCCGGCGGTTCCGGGAACCCCTTCGCCGGTCTCACCTCCACGCAGAAAGCGGTGCTGCGCGAGGTCACCCGGATGGGCATCCCGCTGCGGGCCTGGGAGAACCACTCCTACGTCCTCGGCCTGGACGATCCGCAAGGACTGCTCGGCTTCGCCGGCACCGTCCGCGCCATCGACCCGACCTACGCCGACGACTTCTGGAGCAAGCCCGGCTACCTCGGCACCGAACGCTCACCCCTCGGCGACCTGACCCGCAACGCGCGCATCGACCAGACCGCCACCATCACCGAAGTCGAGCACGACGACCACGACGTCCCGACCAAACTCACCCTCGACAAAGCACCGGCCGACCCGAACAAGCTCGGTTTCGACGTCACCGCCTCCCGTGCCGACGGCACCACGATCGGCACGGTCACCGGCTCGCTCGACCCCGCCACCAGGACCTTCACCATCGGTACCGGCAACTCCTCGGAGACGCTCGACGCGATCGCGGCCGGTGGCAAGCTGCGCATCGACAACCGCTGGAACCTGGCGCTGCTCACCTACCACCGCCACCAGGTCCCCGCACGGTCCGGGTTCACCGCCTGGGACCAGTTCCGCGACTCCACCGGCAAGCCGATCTACCCGCAACGCCCCATCGAGATCGGCCCGGTCATCTCCGGCGAGGTCAGCGGCGGCGGCACCCACACCGGCAGGATCACCGGCAAGGTCATCGAGGTCGCGAACCTGCTCGACACCGACGCGTTCCCCTGGGACGCCGACTGGTACGCCCAGCAGGTGAGGAACGCCCTGGGAAGCCGCTACGACGACGAGTTCCGCGTCTGGTTCAACGACAACGCCGACCACATCGGCGCCCACGAGACCAACCTGCTCGACTACACCGGCATCCTCCAGCAGGCCCTCCGCGACGTCAGCGCCTGGGCCGAAAAGGGCATAGCGCCCCCGCAATCGACCCGCTACAGCGTCACCGGCGGCCAGGTCACCGTGCCCGCAACACCGGCCCAGCGGCACGGGATCCAGCCCGTCGTCACCCTGACCGCCGACGGACGCCACCGGATCGACGTCCCCGCAGGCAAGCCCGTCACCTTCACCGCCACCATCCAGACCCCGCCCGGCACCGGCAAGATCGTCGCGACCGCGTGGGACTTCACCGGCGGCGGCACCTTCACACCCGCACGCTTCGGCGGCCCGCCCCGTCCCAGCGTGCACGTCCGGCAGACCTACACCTACACCAAGCCCGGCACCTACTACCCGGCCCTGCGCGCCACCGCCCAGCGCGACGGCGACGCCGCCACCCCCTTCGCCACGATCCCCGACCTCGGACGCGTCCGCGTCGTCGTCCACTGACCGCCTCGCCCCACCCGGCGGCAAGCCTTCCGCACGGGGCGCACCGGCACCGGAGGAACCCCATGCGCATCGGCCTGACCGGCGGCGCGTCGACCCCCGACAAGATCGTCCACCAGGCCCGGCGGGCCGAGGACGACGGCTTCACCTCGCTCTGGTACGCCAGCAACGTCTGCGGCGACCCGCTCACCCCGATGGCCCTCGCCGGACGCGAGACCTCGACGATCGAACTCGGCACCGCCGTCCTGCAGACCTACCCCTGCCACCCGCTGCTCCAGGCCAACCGCGCCGCGTCCGCCGCCGCCACCATGGGCCGCCCCGGCCTCACCCTGGGCATCGGCCCCTCCCACGCATCGATCGTTCGCGACGCCTACGGCATGAGCTACGACCACCCGGGCCGCAACGCCGAGGAGTACACCCGGATCCTCACCCGGCTCCTGCGCGGAGAGGACGTCGACTTCCACGGCGAGGACTGGACGACCCGCAGCACCGACCGCATGGCCCCCCTCCCCCACCCCGTCCCCGTCCTGCTGTCGGCTCTGTCGCCCCGGCTGCTGCGCGCCGCCGGCCGGCACGCCGACGGCACCATCCTGTGGATGGCACCGGTCAAGGCGATCGACGGCCACATCGCCCCGCACATCCACGCCGCCGCCGCCGACGCGGGACGGCCCGCGCCCCGCATCGTCGCCGGACTCCCCATCGCCGTCCACGACGACGTCACCGAAGCCCGCAACGCGGTCGCCGCGACCTCCGGCGCCTACGCCGGCGCACCCAACTACCAGCGCATCCTCGCCCTCGGCGGAGCCGCCACCCCCGCCGACGCCGCCATCGTCGGCACCGAGACCTCCGTCCGCAACCAACTCCGATCCCTCCTCGACGCCGGCGCCACCGACATCTGGGCCAACATCGTCCCCGCCGGCCCCGACCCCGCCGCGTCCCGCAAACGCACCCGTGACCTCCTCCGCGACCTCGCCACCCCGCCAAACGGTTAGAGAACACGTGCAGGCTTCTGAGGTGGGACTGTCGCGCCCCCGGTGCCTAGAAGCTATGCCCCCGAGTTCCGGCGCAAGATTCTGGTTCTGGTCACGGCCGGCCGCCTGGTGAGGCAGGTTGCCACAGATCTGCAGATGCCCCTTTCCGACTAGATATAGATGAATCATTTAACTAAGCTGAGCTCATGCATCAACTCGGCGACGCCTCGGTACCCGGGGCGGACGGGGAGTTGCTCGTGGCCGATCACGGGTACGTGCGGGTCCTCACCATCAACCGACCACATGCCCTGAACGCCCTCACGGCCGTCCTGGGTGACCGGCTCGGCGAGGCTCTCGCCCTGGCGGACGCCGATCCGCATGTGCGGACCATCGTCATCACCGGATCCGGCGAGCGCGCCTTCTGCGCCGGCGGTGATCTGAAGGAGATGAACGCGAGCAGCTCTTCGTCCGGCCGCGGGACGCGCGTCGTGACACGGCTGGTCCAGCAGCGCCTCGCCACACCGGTCATCGCGGCGGTCAACGGCCTCGCTTACGGCGGAGGCTTGGAGTTGATGCTGGGTTGCGACCTCGTCGTCAGCGCCTCCCATGCCCGGTTCGCCTTGCCCGAAGTGAAACGCGGCCTGCTCGCCAGCGGCGGCGGCCTGATCCGTCTGCCGGACATCGTCGGACAGCGGCGTGCTCTGCAGATGCTGTTGACCGGAGAGCCGATCGATGCGCCGACCGCCCATGAATGGGGCCTGGTCAACACCCTCGCTCCGCAAGGAGAGGTGCTCGCGACCGCTCTCGGCCTGGCGTCGAGCATCGCCGACAACGCCCCGCTCTCGGTCCGCCTGAGCAAGGCCGTGGTCTACCAGACGGCGCGCTTGCCCGAAGCCGAGGCATGGGCCCTGACCGCGTCACACCATGCCCAGCTCATGAAGAGCGACGACGCCGTGGAAGGGCCGCGCGCGTTCGCCGAAAAGCGTCCACCGCGCTGGGCGGAGTGTTGAGGCGGGGTCGAAGTCCGACATCCGGCGTTGTTTGCGAATACGGAGAATGCATGACCAGGAACGGCCAGGTGGCCATCGTCACCGGCGGGACGCGCGGGATCGGCGCAGCCATCACCCGGCTGCTGGCCTTGGACGGAATGCATGTCGTGGCGGTCTTCGCGACGGACGATGAGTCCGCCCGCAGGCTCGCCGAGGGACTTGCGGACGCCGGCGCTTCGATCTCCCCGCACCGAGGGGATGTCGGCGACCGCGACTTCTGCTTCGGCCTGGTCCGCGAGGTGCTGTCCCGCCATGGCCGCGTCGATCATCTGGTGAACAACGCCGGACTCCTGGTGGAGAACAAGGCGCGGGACATGACACCTCAGGAATGGGACGAGGCACTGAGGGTCAATCTCACCGGCCCCTTCAACCTGGCCCAGGCCGTGCTCGCTCCGATGACCGAGCGACGGTTCGGGCGCATCGTCAACATCGGCAGCGTGACGGCCACGATGGGCAACCCGATGGAGGCCGGGTATGCCGCAGCGAAGGCCGGGCTCCTCGGATTGACGCGTTCGCTGGCGCGATCGACGGCTCGCAAGGGCGTGACGGTCAACCTGGTTATCCCCGGCGTCTTCGAGACGGACATGACGAATGCCATGGACGCCGCCGACCAGGAGAGCATTCGGTCGATGATCCCTCTGGGACGTCGCGGGGAGCCGGCGGAACTCGCCCACGCCGTGCGGTTCCTCCTCGACGAGCGCGCCGCCTACATCACCGGTTCGGTGATCACAGTGGACGGGGGCTTGAGCATGGGCGCCTGACCGGCGCCTGGAGAAGTCGACGTTCGAGGAGGAGACATGGAGAACGAGATCACGGTGGGCGTGCGTGTTCCGCACGGGCTGTTCAGTGACGCCGCGGCACTTCGGGACTTCGTGGCCGGCGCCGAGGAAGCCGGAATCGATCGGCTCTGCGTCGGCGACCACGTGACCTTCAAAGGCGGCCAAGGCTTCGACGGCCTCGTGCATGCCACGGCGCTGGCGGCGGTGTCCACCCGGATCACGATCCAGACCGCCGTCTACCTGCTGCCGCTGCGCCACCCCGTCCCGGTCGCGCGTCAGGTGGCGTCGTTGGCGGAGCTGGCCCCGGGGCGTGTGCTGTTCGGCGTTGGCGTCGGAGGTGAGGACCCTGCGGAGTACCGCGCCTGCGGTGTGGATCCCCGTTCGCGGGGGCGGCGGATGAACGAATCGCTCGGCCTCGTCAGGGCGCTGCTTGACGGCGCGGAGGTGACAGCGTCGGGCGAGTTCTTTCCGATGGAGAACGTCTGTATTCGTCCGGTTCCGTCAGAGCCCGTACCGATCGTGGTCGGGGGCCGTTCGGAGGCCGCGCTGCGCCGCGTCGCGCTCCACGCGGACGGTTGGCTCGGCCTATGGGTCAGTCCCGAGAGATATGCGAAGGCGTGCGCACAAATCGATCTCTGGGCGGCGGCCGAGGGGCGCCGGATCGATAACCGGCGGCATGGCATGCACGTCTGGTGCGGCTTTGACGATTCCCCGGAACGAGCCCGCAGCGCACTGGCCGCCAGCATGGAGCAGATCTACCGAACGCCCTTTGAAAAGTTCGAACGCTACTCCCCGTACGGGACTGCCGAGAACGTGGCGGAGGCCCTGCAAGGGTACGTGCGGGCGGGATGCCGGTCGTTCAACCTGATTCCGGGGGACGCCGACGCACGAACGACCATTGAGAACGCTCGCAGCGTCCGCAAGCTGCTCCGCGACCAGGCATTGGCCGAATAGCGGACGGGCGTTGAGGGCCTCCCCACCAGGAGACTCCCAACGCCCGCGGAGCGAGGGGTTCAGTCCGGCAGAACCGTGATGGCCCCTTCCGGGCACTGACGGGCGCCGTTGCGGGCCTGTTGCTGCTGGCCGGGCTCCACGTCGGTCTCCGGCTTCAGGTCGCAGTACCCGGCGTCGTCGAGGGGGAAGACGTCGGGCGCGGTCATCGCGCACTGCGCGTGGCCGGCGCAGCGTTCGCGGTCGAAGTGAATGCGCATGGCGCTCCTTTCGGCGATGGCTCGTGACGTTGCTCGGACGGCTCTGCTCGTCAGTTGCCAGGCTTGAAGGTGATGGGCAGGTGCTTGGCCATGCGCACGGCGATGTTGTCGTAAACGATCTGCCCGTCGGAGGAGAGCTCGTACTCGGGGATGCGCCGGTGGAACTCCTCCAGCGCGAGCCTCAGTTCCAGGCGCGCCAGGTGAGAGCCGAGGCAACGGTGGGTGCCGCTTGCGAAGGCGATGTGCGTGTGCCGGGACCGGTGGATGTCCACGCTGAGCGGGTCGGGGAAGGTCGTTTCATCGACGTTCGCCGCGGCCCACACCGCATGGATCGCCTCTCCTGCGTGGATGGCGAGTCCGTCGCCCAGGTCGATGTCGGCGGTGGCGTAGCGGGTGCCCCCCGGAACGGGGGACTCGAAGCGCATCAGCTCCTCCACCGCGCCGGGGATCAGAGAGGGGTCGGCGACGAGGCTCCCGCGTTCTTCGGGGTGACCGGCCAGCCAGGCGAACAGGCAGGACAGCGATGCCGTCACCGTGTCGAGTCCCGCGAACATGACCAGGAACATGATGTTCAGCAGCTCGTCGTCGGTGAGCGGCTTCCCATCGATGTCGGCTGCCAGAAGCGCCCCGATGACGTCCTGCCGCGGCTTCTCCTCCGCGCGGCGCCCGGCGAGGTACTCGGCGAAGTAGCCGTACAGCTTCGCGCCCGCCGCCTGCATGTTGGCGTCCATCTCCTCGATGGTGTCGCCTTGCGGGTGGATGACGCCCTCCTTGAAGTCCAGGAAGAAGTCGAGGTCCTCCGCGGGCGCTCCGACCAGGCGCAGGAACGTGAGGCAGGGCAGGGGCACGCAGAACTGCGAGTACAGCTCCACCTCGCCCTTGGGCAGGAAGGCGTCGATGAGCTCGCCGGCCAGAGCCCGGATCGCGTCTTCCAAGAGCCGGACCTGCTTGGGCGCGAACAGGGGGTCGAGGAGCCGCCGCCACTTGACGTGGTCCTCCCCGTCGATCTCCAGGGGGATGAGCGGCAGGTCGGTGGCGAAGCTGCCGCCACGCCCGCCGTTCCCCAGGACGGCGGGGTGGCGGTTGACGGCGACGATGTCACGGTGCCGGTACAGGTGCACCGCCCCCTCGGCCCGCTCGAACCGCAGCCTGGCCTTGTCGCGGTAGACCGACTGCGGCGACGGCATCTCCCGCACCGCCATCATCAGCGCCGACAGCCTCGGCTCGTACCGTTCCGCCGACATCGCACCACCTCAAATAGAAGGATGAGTTGAACTATCGTACTATTTAGAGGTGACGAGGGCCACACTTCGCGCGGTCGGAACGTCAGCCGAGCAGGGTCCTCCCGCCGCACAGCATCAGCGTCGCGCCGGTGAGGTACGCCATGTCGTCGGAGGCCAGTGAGACGACCGCCCGGCCGATGTCGCCCTCCGGATCGCCCATGCGGCCGAGGGGGATCTGCGCGATGATGCGGGCGAAGCGGTCCGGATCCGCATCGCGGAACTCCTCGGCACCTGGGCTGAGAGCCGCGGGACAGATCGCGTTGACGCGGATGCCGTACGGCCCCCACTCCCGGGCCGCGACCCGCGTCAGCCCCCTGATCGCCTCCTTGGCCATCGCATAGGAGCCGAACCCGCGTTCGCCCTCCACCGCCGCCGAGGAACCGAAGTTCACCACGCTTCCGGCGGACTTCCGCAGGTGCGGCAGCGCGGCGCGCATCGCGTGGAAGGTGGCGAGCGGGCCGGTGCGGTAGGCGAGGTCGACATCGTCGTCATCGGTGTCCTTCAGCAGCCGCTGCACCGACGACTGGGCATTGTTGACCAGTACGTCCAGCCGGCCGAAGGTCTCGGCGCACGCGTGGACCATGCGCTCGACGTCCTCGCGCAGCCCGACGTCCCCGACCACGCAGTGCACCCGGGCGCCACGGTCCTCGATCTCGGCGGCGACCGCGCGCAGCTTGCTCTCCGTACGGCCGGTGATCGTGACTGCCGCCCCTTCAGCGGCCAGGGCCATCGCGACTCCGCGTCCCACGCCCTGACCGGCCCCCGTCACGAGGGCCACCTTGCCCGCGAGACGGCCGGCACCCCAGCGGCTCTCCTTCGTTGGGGTCGGCGCCTTCTCCGGGGCGCTCACTCGCCCTTCCCCAGTCCCGCGAAGCGCGGAGGCCGCCGTTCGATGAAGCTGCGCACGCCTTCCCGGTAGTCCGGGCCCTTCCGGGCCTCGACGAGGAGGGCACGGGCGTCCTGGTTGCCGTCGGCGAAGCTGCGCGCCTGGTCGTCGCGCAACTGCCTCTTGATCAGCGACATGGCGTAAGGGCTGCACTGGCGCGCGAGCCGGCCCGCGTACTCCACGGCCGCGGGCAGGAGTTCGCCCGGCTCCAGCAGGCGGTTCACCAGCCCCATCTCCAGCGCCTCGGTGCCGGTCACGGGGCGGGAGGACAGGAGCAGATCGCTCGCGTGGCCGAACCCGACGACGCGAGGGAGGATCCAAGCGACCCCGTCCTCGGCGACGAGGCCCCGCTGACTGAAGGCCGCGGCGAACTTCGCGTTCGGCACCGCGAACCGCACGTCCGACATCAGCGCCTGGTTGAACCCGATGCCCGCGCACGCCCCGTTCACCGCGGCGATCACGGGTTTGGGCAGGTCAATGGGACGCGTGCGCGGCGGCAGCTTGTCGGTCGGATACGGCTTGGCACCGGACGAGGCCGCGTCCAGCACCGCCATGTCCATGCCGGGGCAGAAGCTGCGACCGGTCCCGGTGATGACGACCGCCCGCACCCGCGGATCGGTCTCCGCCTGCTCGAAGAGCTCGTTGTAGAGCAGTTCCATCTCCAGGGTCCACGCGTTGTGGCGATCTGGCCGGTTGAGGGTCAGCACGAGCACCCCGTCGTCGGTCCGCTCGCTGAGGATCACCGGCTCATCGGGAGTGGCCGGGGCGCCCTCTGCCGCCGTCGGGTCTCCGGTCGACGTCGTCATGGTTCAGGCCACCCCTTCGAGCCGCACCGCGGCGGTTCCGCTCACCACTTCGGCGCCGTCCTGGCGGACGGTCCGGACGGACAGCTCCGCCAGGGAGCCGTCCTCATCTGCCGTGATCTCCTCGACGGTCGCGGTCACGGTGAGCGTGTCCCCCGGCCACACCTGCGCCTTGAAACGAACACCGAAGCGCAGAATGGAGTCCCTGCCGAACCAGTCGGTGAGGACGCGGCCGGTCAGGCCCATGGTCAGCATTCCGTGGGCGAACACCCCGGGATATCCAGCGATCCCGGTCGCGAACTCGTGGTCGGTGTGAAGCGGGTTGTAGTCCCCCGAGGCGCCCGCGTACTGGACGATCCGGGTTCGCTTGAGGTCCTCGACGACGACACGCTCCCGCGACTCGCCGACCTTGATCTCGTCGCTGCGGACGGGCATCAGCAGTTCCCTCCGTTGTCCTTGGCCTCCGAGGCCGACCCGGTCGCTTCCGCCAGCACGCCGACCGAGCGGGCCGTCACCACGAGGTCGCCCCGGGCGTCCCGGTACTCGGTGATCGTTTCGCTGAATCGCAGGAGCCCGGCGCGGCCGGTCTTCTCCCATGACCGGCCCGGTCGGCTCTCCGCCGACAGAACGTCGCCGACGCGGACCGGCCGGTGGTACTCGAAATGCTGCTCCGCGTGAAGGCCGCCCGAGCCTTCGAGCGCCTCGCCCGGCCCGGCGCCGGAGCCGAACCACTTCTCGCCGGGCTTGGGCCGCAGCGGGTAGTCGTCATCGAATTGAGCGGCGGCCATGGTGAAGGTGGGCGGGGCCACCGCACGCCCCTCCGGGCCGGCGAGTTCGGCTTGGTAGGCCGTGTCGTCGTCTCCGATGGCACGGGCGAACATCAGCACGTGCCCGGCTTCGACCGGGAACCTCGGCACCGGCATGGACATCGTCCTTTCCTCAATGGTTTCTGCGAGTCGTCGCGGAATCAGGTCGGCTTCGAGCATCAGGCGGACGAGGCGCCCAGTTCCTCGATGACTTCGTCGGTGTGCTCGCCCAGAGCAGGGGCCGCGGTCCGCGGCTCGTCGTCCATCTCCCAGAAGTCCACCGGTGTCGCGGGAGTGCGCAGGGACGGTGTCCCGGCCATGCCCGGCTGCTCGACGAAGGCACCGATGGCCTCCGCCTGCGGGTCGGTGACGATCTCCGGCAGCGTCCGGACGGGCGCCCACCACACTTCCGCGGAGTCGAAGCTCGCCGCCCAGTCCGACAGGGAGCGGGAGGCGAACTCGCGATCGAGGATCCCGATCAGCTCCCGCGTATTGCGGCGGCGGGCCCGGGCCGTGGCGAAGCGCTCGTCGCCTTCGAGATCCTCACGGCCCAACGCCTTGAGCAGGCCCGGCCAGTGCCTGTCGCCTTCCAGGCCGACGAGCCAGAACCAACGGTCGTCACCTGCGCGGTAGCAGTTGTACAGGGGCGTTTCGTGCTCGGTGCGCGGGCGGGTCCGGCCTCGTTTGCCGAAGAAGTTCTGGATGGCGAGGTCGTTCGCGATCGCGTAGGTCCCGGACCGGAGCAGCGAGACGTCCACCACGCCGCCCTCTCCCGTCCGCTCCCTGCGCAGGAGGGCGGCGAGAACGCCGGCGACCAGGTTGGCCGCCGCGGCGCGGTCGCCCATGCCAGGGCGGATGGCCGGCGGAGCCTCCCCCGCCGGATTCAGCATCGAGGCGATCCCGGAGCTCGCCCAGAACGCCGACACGTCGTACCCGGCGCGGTCCCTGTCGGGGCCGGACCAGCCGTACCCCGTGAGCGTCCCGATGACCAGCCGAGGATGGCGCGAGCGCACCGCCGCCGGATCGAGCCCGAGGCGCTCCAGTGCCGCGGGGCGCATGTTGGTCACGAAGACGTCGGCGGTCTCCAGCAGCCGGTCCATGACGCGCCGCCCCTCGTCCTGCCGGAGGTCGAGGACGACGCCGCGCTTGCCGCGGTTGTCGGTCTCGAAGGGGGGTGCCGCCTCCGTGTCCTGCCCCACATGCCGCAGGGTGTACCGGAAGGGGTCACCCCGCGGCGCCTCGACCTTGATCACGTCCGCGCCCCAGTCGGCGAGCATCGCCGCGGCGGCCGGGGCCGCGACCCAGATGCCGAGCTCCACGACGCGGTATCCCTCGAGCGGCCGCACCGAACCTCCATTGACGCTAGTGACTCTGAATCATTTAGCTATATACACTAATCTAACGCCAATGCTCAGGGCCACCCCTCAGTGGAAGCCCCTCTCCTCACCAAGCCCGGAGGCCGGCCGATGCGCCGTACGATCTTCAGCGAAGAGCACGAACTGTTCCGCCAGACCGCTCGAACGTTCTTCGAACGCGAGTGCGCCCCCCATGTCGACGATTGGGAGCGCGCCGGCCAGGTGAGCAGGGAGGCCTGGGCCGCGGCCGGCAAGGCGGGGTTGATCGGCTGGGAGTTCCCCGAGAAGCACGGCGGGCAGGGCGTCCGCGACTTCAGGTACAACGCGATCATGGCCGAGGAGATGGCCGCGACCGGCTCGGTCGGCATCGGCCTCGGCCTGCAGAACGACGTCATCCCCCCGTACCTGGGCGGCCTGACGACCGACGAGCAGAAGTCCCGCTGGCTGCCGGGCGTCGTCACCGGCGAGACCATCTGCGCCCTCGCCCTCTCCGAGCCCGGCGCGGGTTCGGACCTGAAGAACATCCGCACCACCGCGCGCCGCGACGGCGACGAGTGGGTGATCGACGGGTCGAAGACCTTCATCACCAACGGGATCCTCGCCGACCTGGTCGTCGTCGCCTGCAAGACCGACCCCGAGGCGGGCCACAAGGGCATCAGCCTGATCGTCGTCGAGCGGGGGGCCGGCGGCTTCGAGCGGGGCCGCAAGCTCGACAAGGTGGGCATGAAGGCGCAGGACACCGCCGAACTGTTCTTCCGCGGCGTCCGGGTCCCCGCGGAGAACCTGATCGGCGAGGAGGGGCGTGGCTTCTACCACATGATGGGCAACCTTCCCACCGAGCGGCTGGCGATCGCGGTGTCGTCCCTCGCCGCCGCGGAACGCGCCTTCACCGTCACCCTCCAGTACGCGGGCGAGCGGACCGCGTTCGGCCGGCCGATCGGAAGCTTCCAGGCCAACAGGTTCGCCCTCGCCGACGCCCGGGCGAAGCTGAACGCCGCGCGCGGGTACGTCGACGGCTGCATCATGGCGCTGGTCGAGGGGCACCTGACGGCGGACGACGCCGCGGCGGCGAAGTACTGGACGTCGGAGACCGCATGGGAGGTCATCGACCGCTGCATGCAGCTCTTCGGCGGCTACGGCTACGTCAACGAGTACGAGATCGCCCGCATCTGGCGCGACAACCGCGTCCAGCGCGTCTTCGGCGGGACCTCGGAGATCATGCAGGAAATCGTCGGACGTTCCCTGGGGCTGTGACGGTGGTGCATACGATCACCCCTGAACCGGAGGGGGACGGCGCAGGACGGGCGACCGTCCCTGTCGCTCCGCTCACGACCGCGCACCGACCGGCCGACGCCACTGTCCCCCTCTGGGAGATCACCGTCGGTCAGCTCCTCCGCGACCTGGCGGGCAGACATCCTCAGCGCGCCGCACTCATGTGGCCCGACGGAGCGCGGATCGCCCAGATGACGTGGGGCGCCCTGCTGGAGGGAGCGGAGCGCGCCGCCGGCCTCGTCCTCTCCCTGATCTCCCCCGTGACCCGGTCGCCGTGTGGGCCCCGAACTCACCGGACTGGGTGGTCATCGAGTACGGGGCCGCACTGGCGGCGACGCCTCTGGTGCCGATCAACCCCAACCTCACCGACGCCGAGGCCGCGTACCAGCTCCGCCAATCAGGGGCGCGGCTGATCATCGCCGCGGACGAGCATCGCGGCAGGCCTCTGCGCGACAGGGCGATCAAGCTCGCCGGCGAGCTGGCCGAGCCCTGTCCCGTTGTCGGCATGGACGCCTGGCGCACGGCCGCACGGTCCGGCCCCTCGGAGTTGCCGACGCCGACTCCGGAGGCTCCCTTCCTCCTCCAGTACACCTCTGGGACGACCGGCCGTCCCAAGGCAGCCGTGCTCAGCCATCTCGCCTGCGTGAACAGCGGTCGCTTCGGCATGGCGAAACTCCACGAGCCCGGAACGGCCGAGGTGTACTGCACGCCGCTGCCGCTCCATCACGTCGGCGCCTCGGTCTGCGCCGTGCTCACCGCCGCTTCGGTGGGCGCCGCTCTCGTGCTCGCGCCCACCTTCGACGCCGCGACCGTCCTGGAGTTGGTCGAGCGGTCGAGAACCACGATCCTCGGCCTGGTGCCGACGATGATGACCGACATCCTGGCGAGCCCCGACCTGCACACCCGGGATCTGACCAGCCTCCGCGTCGTCTGCGGCGGCGGATCGACGGTGCCGCCTGAGCTGATCCGGCGCTTCGAGACCGACCTGGGCGTCCAGCTGAGCATCGCCTACGGCCAGTCAGAGAGTCCCTATGCGACGTCCACCGACCTGTCGGACAGCGATGTCGTCAAGGCGGAGACGCTGGGCCGCCCGTGCGCCCATCGCGAAGTGCGCATCGAACGCCTCGGCGGAGGGACCGCTGACATCGGTGAGCACGGAGAGCTCCTCATTCGGTCGCCGCTCAACATGACCGCGTATCACGACCGTCCCGACGAGACCGCGCAGGCCATCGATGCGGACGGCTGGCTCCGCACCGGCGACATCTGCAGCATGGACGCCGACGGCGTCCTGCGCATTCACGGCCGCAGCAAAGAGGTGATCATCCGCGGCGGCGAGAACATCTACCCGCGCGAAGTCGAAGAGGCCCTTCTCGAGCACCCTTCGGTCGCGGACGTGGCCGTCCTGGGACTCCCGGACGAACGCCTCGGAGAGATCGTGGCGGCCTTCGTCCGGTGCGCCGCCGGCGCCACGGCGGACCCGTCGGATCTGGAGGATTTCGCTCGCGCCCGGCTTGCTCCTTACAAGGTTCCGCGGGTCTGGCATTTCGTGGATCAGTTCCCGTTGACCGCCTCGGGGAAGATTCGCAAGCACATCCTCCGCGAGGGTCTGTCGACGGCGACAGGCTAGAGAGCCGTCTTCACGCCGGCGCCCGAAAGCGCACGGGGCCGGCCGGCATTGCCCGGCCCCGTGCGCGGTGACGTGCCACAGGGCGCTTCAGGAGAGGTCCGCGGCGAGGTCCGCGACCCCGGCCAGCAGAGCCGTTCCCCAAGACGTCCGGTCGTATCCCGACAGCGGATAGCCGTTGCAGAGCCATGCGAAGGACAGCCCGCTCTCGGGATCCATGAACGCGAGCTGGTAGGCGGCGCCGCTGTTGCCGTAGAGTGCGGCCGAACCGGTCGCGGGAAGATTGCTACCCGCGTCTGGACCCGCCACCGTGACGAACAGGCCCATCCCGGTGCGCTTGTCCCCGCCACCGTACAGCTCGTCGCCGGCGGGCCGTTCCGCGAAGCGCATCCTCCTGCCTTCGGCGACCGCACCGGCGGGCCAGAGGTCGGAGTGCTCCATGGCCTGGAAGAAGAGCGCCACGTCCGCCGCGGTCCCGACCAGCGCGTGGCTGGGTTCGCCCGCGGCCAGCACCTCCGAGTTCGACAGGTACCACGGGCCCCACGGGTCGGCCTCGTCCTCCTCGCTCCTGCGGTCGGTCGCGATCATCGGCGCCACGGTCTCCGCCTGGCGCTCGACCGGAACACCGAGCTCGATGCTCGACAACCCGAGCGGCCTGACGACCCGCTCGTGCAGGTACCGCGCGAAGGGCAGGCCCGTCCGCCGCTCGACGATCTCGGCGATCAGCCACGCGGCGGAGGTGAGGTGGAACTGGAACCGCGTCCCCGGCGGGTAGTCCAGGCGCCACTTGCCAAAGGCGGCGAGGCGCTCCCGGCGGTCGCACATCTTGGGATGTCCGAGGGGCGCGAAGGGGAATCCAGCGGTGTGCGTGAGCACATGCTCGACCGCCACGGCTTCCTTGCCGTTGGTGGCGAACTCGGGAATGATCTCCGCGACTCGCTCGTCCAGGCGGACCAGCCCCTCGCCCAGGAGCTTCCACGCCACGCCCGCCACCACCGAACGCCCGACCGACTGCAGGATGTACCTGGTCCCCGGATCGGCGTCGCCGACGGTCTCAAAAGCAAGGAGGTGGCCGTCCTTGGCGACGGCGACCTGTGCCGAGGGCAGCGGCCCGTCCTCGACCGCCAGCCTCACCCGGCGCAGGAGCGTTTCGAGTTTGGCCGGATCCACCCCCGCCGTCGCCGCATCGGCGAGCGACCGATCGATCAGGTGTCCCATCGGCGTACCTCCTCATCGGTCGCTTCCGGACCGGCGTTGTGGTGTGCGTTCTCAGTAGCTGCGCAGGCCCATGCTGCGCGCGATGCCGTTGCGCTGGATCTGACTGGTGCCGCCCGAGATGGTGGCGACGATCGACTCCCGGTAGCGGAAGCTCATGACGCTCTCGGTCGAGAACCCGTGGCCGGCGCACACCTGCATGCCGAGGCGGGCGGCGGCCACGTAGGTCTCCGACCCCTTGAGCTTCGCCATGGAGCCCTCGCGAGTGCACGGCTTCCCTTGGGCCAGCAGCCAGGCCGCCCGGTAAGCGAGCAGGCGCGCCGAGTCGATCTCGGTCTGCAGGTCGGCCATCGCATGAGCGAGGGACTGGAAGTTGCCGATCGGGCGCCCGAAGGCATGCCGCTCACGGGCGAACGCCAGCATCTCGTCCAGGGTCGCCTGCGCGGCGCCGAGGTATCCGCCGGTGATGATGACCTTCTCCAGTTCGATGTTGGAGAGCATCACCTTCCATCCCTCGTCCTGGGGCCCGACGAGGTTCTCCTTGGACACCAGGACGTCGTTGAAGAACACCTCGTTGGTGCCGAGGATGTGGCGCGCCAGCGTCGGGGTGCGCCGGACCTCGACGCCGTCGGCGGACGGGTCGATCAGCAGCAGGCTGATGCCCGCGTGCTTGGGTTCCCGCGGCCCCGTGCGCACATAGGTCGCGATCGTCGTGTCGGGCAGCCCCGCGCCCGTGCACCAGGCCTTCTGGCCGTTCACCAGGAAGTGGTCGCCCTGGTCGTCGGCCTGCGTGCGAAGCGCGGCGGCGTCCGACCCGCTGTCGGGCTCGCTGAGCCCGACGGCGAGACGGTGCCGCCCGGTCATGACGCGCTCGCGGATGAAGGCGCGCTGGGCCTCGTTGCCCCAGCGGAAAACGGTCAGTCCGGGGATGAGGACGCCGATGTAGCACATCGCGACGTCGAAACTCGCCCTGCCCAGCTCTTCGGCGATGACGATCAACTCGACCGGCCCGCCGCCGTCCCCGCCCTCGTCCTCGCGGAACGGCAGTGCGAACCAGCCCAGTTCGGCCATGCCCTTGAAGAGCTCGGGAGGCACCGTGGAGTGCTCGTCCCATTCCTTGGCGCGTTCTGCCGGGCACACGTCCGCGACGAACTGCCGTGCCGTCGCACGCAGCATCTCCTGCTCGTCCGTCAGAGCGAAGTCCACGGGCACTCCCGATCTAGGTTCATATGACTTATTTAGTTAGATTATTTACTGGGATGCGCTCCGAGTGCAAGCGAGGGCGGCGCAACCGGGGCCGACGTGCTCCACTTCACGTGCGGTTGCCCAGGCCGTCGGCGTTGGGCGCGGCCTTCGCCACGAGCCCGGGCACGACGTCGGTGAGCGCCGCGGGGGCCCACCGCTCGGCGGAGTCCACGGCCGGACCGTTGACCCAGCCCTCCAGGACGGTGATCCGGTTGCCCATCGCCCCGAAGACCCTGCCCGTCACGTCCTTGGACGCCGCGGACCCCAGCCAGACCACCAGCGGGGAGATCGCCTCGGGGCTCAGGTCCGTGGTCTCGGCCGCCTGGCGCATCATCTCGATGTCCTCGGTGAGCCTGGTCATCGCCGTCGGCGCGACGGCGTTCACCGTGACGCCGTACCGCGCGAGCTCGGCGGCCGCGATGATGGTCATGCTCGCGATGCCGGCCTTGGCCGCGCCGTAGTTCGTCTGCCCGACGCTTCCGAACAGGCCGGAGGGCGAGGTCGTGTTGATGACCCGGGCGTCCACCGGCAGGCCCTTCTTCGCCTGCTCGCGCCAGTACGCCGCCGCGTGATGGAGGGTCGCGAACGTGCCCTTCAGGTGCACCGCGACCACACTGTCCCAGTCCCGCTCGGTCATCGAGACGGCCATGCGGTCGCGGAGGATGCCGGCGTTGTTGACGAGGACGTCGATGCCGCCGAACTCCTCCACGGCCTGGCGGACCAGGCGGCCGGCTCCGTCCCACGACGAGATGTCGTCGGTGTTCGCGACCGCGGCGCCCCCGGCGGCGACGATCTCGTCGGCCACCTGCTGGGCCGGCCCGCCCGACGCCCCGTCGCCGTCGCGCCCGGACCCCAGATCGTTGACGACGACCTTGGCGCCCTCCGCGGCGAACGCCAGCGCGTGCGCCCGGCCCAGGCCGTTGCCAGCACCGGTGATGACCACGACGCGCCCGTCGCACAGCTTCTCGGACATATCAGGCTCCTTCGTTGGTGATGTCGGTCGAAGTCCAGGGCTCAAGGACGTGCCGTCAGCCGTCCCGCCGGCGGATCGTCCTGCCAGAACTCGCCCCAGGACGGGAAGTGCGCCGGAAGGTTGGGGGACGAGGCTCCGTCCCAGGAGCAGAAATCCACGGCCTGGGGCCTCTCGGTCACGTCGGCGGCGTACCAGTGCTTCTCCCGGCGGCGGGAGAAGAACCATTCACCGTCCATGCGGACGTAGTCGTCGAGGTAGCAGATCGCCATCACGATCCACCGGTCCCCCACCTCGTGCTCTGCCCGGCAGTACACGACCCCGGTGGCGTGATCGCGATCCACGAATTCGATGCGATGACCGCAGATCTGGTGAATCGATCTGTAGAACCCTCGGACGAGCGGCTCGATGTAGCCGCGCAGGGCTTCGCGGCCGACGCCGCGCCTTCCCATGTCGACGTCGGGGCGGAAGCAGGCCGTCCAGGCGTCCAGATCGCGCGAATCCACCGCGATCGCATAGCGGATGGGCAGTTGTCCGATGGCCAGATGGGATTCGATCCGGTCGAGCCGGTCGCCCGTGACATCTCTATCGGGCACTGGCAAGGTCCCCCGGCCGCCCTCCGAAACGACCACCGGTTGACGCGTGTGCCGATGATCGCTTATAGGACTCACTGGTAGTCTTGTTTGAGCTTGGCGTAATCATCTGACTGAAAGTCTGTTCTTGTGGGGGTGTGGGCGTTGGCAGAGGTGGCGCGTTCGGTGACTGGCTCGGTACCGGCTCCCGCCGCAGGGCTGGTCGCCCGTGGGCGGGCACGTGTGGGACGCCAGGTCCGCGTGCCCAAGACCGCGGAACTGGTGGCGGGGGCCCTGCGCAGGCAGATCGTGCGGGGCGAACTGGAGCAGGGTGCCGCCCTGCCGTCGGAATCGGCGTTGATGGAGGAGTTCGGCGTCTCCCGGCCGACCCTCCGCGAGGCGTTCCGCGTGCTGGAGTCGGAGTCGCTGATCACAGTGCGACGCGGCGTGCACGGGGGCGCCCGGGTGAGCGCGCCCGACCCCGAGGTGGCGGCGCGCTACGCGGGTCTCATTCTTGAGTACAACGACACGACGCTGGGGGATGTCTTCCGGGCGAGTGCGATCATCGAGCCGGCGTGCGTGCGGTCGCTGGCGGAGCGGCCGTCCCAGGCCGTCGTGAAGCAGTTGCGGGACGCGGTGGAGGCCGAGAAGGCGGCGCTGGACGACCCCGACGCGCTCGTCGAAGCGCAGGACCGGTTCCACGCGCTGATCGTGGAATTGACCGGAAACCAGACCCTGATCTTGTTGGCGGGCATGCTCCGGTACATCGTGGACCGCGCCAACGCGGCCCACGTGGCGGCGGAGGGCGACAACCCCGAGCACACCGCGCAGGCGCGCAAGGGGCACCGGGCCCACGTCCGGCTGGTCAATCTGATCGAGGCCGGCAAGGGCGAGGAAGCGGTGAAGCTGTGGCACCGGCACATCACCGCCGCCGACGACGTCGTCAACGCCGCCGGGCCCAAGACCCTGCTGGAACTCCTCGACTGACGCGCCGCAGTCCGTGCGCGCGGCGGCGAGGGGGACCCCGACCGGTGGCGCCCCCCCACCGCGTTGGGGTGCCGTCAACCCGGCCGCGGATACG
>NZ_JBEYYT010000014.1:36295-56506 GCF_040645715.1 Spirillospora sp. NPDC046719
CCGGCCCCCCCACCCCCGGTCTCCACCCCCTCGACCCCGCCCCCGCGGGCCGGCCGGGGGCGGGCGCGCGCCCCCCGCCGGCCCCGCCCCGCCGCACGGCTTTGGAGTCCGTTCACGCAGGCCTCGGATCCTTCGGGAGCCCGAGCACCTTCTCGCCGATGATGTTGCGCTGGATCTCACTCGCCCCTCCGTAGATCGTCTCGGCGAGCGAGAGCAGGAACGAGCGCTGCCGGTTGTCGAGCGCGTACCCGTCGCCGACGATCTGGCCGCTCGCCCCCGCGATCTCCATCGCGACGTGGCCCATCCGCTGGTGACGCGTCGAGGCGTAGAGCTTGGCCGTCGTGGCCTGGGCTCCGGGCGTGCGTCCCTGGAGGAGCTCGGCGACGGTTCGCAGGTTGGTGGTGCGCATGATCCGCACCGACATCCAGGCGTCCAGGACGGCTTTGCGGTGCATCGGGTCGGCGAACGCGCCCCGCTCGCGCGCCAGGTCGAGCAGCGCGTCCATCTCGCGTTCGAAGGTGAGTTGCAGCGGGAGGAGCGTCGCTCCCCTTTCGATGCCGAGCGTTCCCATCGCGGTACGCCAGCCCTGTCCGACCTCTCCGACCACCAGGTCCGCGCGTGTCCTGGCGTTGGTGAAGAACACCTCCGCGAACTCGTCCTGCCGGGCGAGGGAGCGGATGGGCCTGATCTCCACGCCCGGCTGGTCGGCCGGGACCAGGAGCATGCTGAGTCCCTTGTGCCGCCGGGACTCCGGATCGGTCCGGGCGAGTACATAGAGCCAGTCCGCGTGCATGCCGAACGTCGTCCAGACCTTCTGGCCGTTGATCACCCACTCGTCGCCGTCGCGCTCGGCCCTGGTGCGCACGGCGGCCAGGTCGGACCCGGCGCCCGGTTCGCTGAAGCCCTGCCCCCACAGCTCCTCGACGGCCAGGATGCGCGGCAGGAAGCGCCGCTTCTGCTCTTCACTGCCCATCGCCACGAGCATGGGGCCGAGCAGGTCCAGACCGTTGCCGGTGGCACGGTAGGGCGCTCCCGCCCGCGCGTACTCGTACTCGAAGACGATCTCCTCCAGCAGCCCCAGCCCCCGGCCGCCGTACTCGACGGGCCAGCCGAGACCGAGCCAGCCGCCGGCCGACAGCTCCTTGTCCCAGGCCAGCCGGACCTCCCAGGCCTCCTCGTCGGTCGGCCCGCCCACCCCGCGGTGCTCGGCGAACTCACCGACGAGGTGCTCGGCGAGCCAGGTGCGAACCTCGTCCCGGAAGTCGGTGACCTCCGGTCCGAACTGAAGTTCCATCACGGTTTCCTCCTCACGCGCCGTGGGGCCGGGCGCTGACGTCAGATGCCCAGCTCAGCGGCCAGGAGCGAACGATGATGAGCGGGAGTGCCCAGGAAGACCTCGGAGCTCTTGGCCCGCTTGAAGTAGAGGTGGGCGGGGTGCTCCCAGGTGAAGCCGATGGCGCCGTGGATCTGGATGCTGCCGCACGCGACCTGTGTGAAAGTCTCCGAGCAGTACACCTTCGCCAGCGCCGCCGCGGTACGGACCTCGGCATCGTCGTCCGCGTCGAGGGCCCACAGTCCCCCATAGGCGGCGGAGCGCGCCGACTCCAGCTCCGTCAGGAGGTCGGCGCACAGGTGCTTGATCCCCTGGTATGAGCCGATGGGCCGGCCGTACTGCTCGCGGACCTTGGCGTACTCGACGGCTGTGCCCAGGGCCGCCGCCGCACCACCCACCTGCTCCGCCGCGAGCAGAATCGCCGCGGTGGCCAGGGCCCGCTCGATCGCCGGCCAGGCCCCGCCCTCCTCGCCGATCAGCCGCGCGGGCGTGTTGAAGAACTCGAGCCGTGCCTGGCCTCGCGTCTGGTCGAGAGTCGGCAGCGCGGTCCTGGCGAGTCCCTGCGCGGCCGCGTCCACGGCGAACAGGCTGACGCCTCCCTCGGTACGGGCCACGACCAGGAGCAGATGGGCGAGGTGCCCGTCTGGGACGTAGGTCTTGGCGCCCGACAGAGTCCAGGTGCCGTCCCTTTCGGACGCGGCGAGCTGGACTCCCGCCTCGGTCCAGGTGCCGCCCTCTTCCGTCAGCGCGAGCGTCGCCACCGTGCTGCCTGCGCATATGCCGGGCAGGTAGTCCTTGGCGGCCTGCTCGTCGCCGCTGCGCAGGAGCGTCTCGGCCGCCAGGGCGACGGTCGCGAAGTAGGGGGCGCACAGCAGCGCGCGGCCCATCTCCTCGAAGACGACGCCGAGCTCGGCATAGCCGAAACCGGAGCCGCCGAGCTCCTCGGGGACTGCGAGCCCCTGCAGTCCGAGATCCTGGCCGAGCCGCCGCCATACCTCCGGGTCGTAGCCCTCGCCGCTCTCGGCGATCCGGCGCACGTCGGCCTCGGTCGAGTACCGTGCGAAGAAGGAGCGCAGGGTCGCGCGGAGCTCGTCCTGTTCCTCGCTGAAGCTGAAGTCCATGGTCGTGTCCCCTCGTCTCGTCCCGCGGTTCAGCGGCCCTGGAAGTCGGGCTCGCGCCGTTCGCGGAACGCCTTCAGCCCTTCCTCGCGGTCCAGCGTGGTGAACAGCGTCGACACGGCCTCCCGCTCGTAGCCGATCGCGGTGTGCAGTTCCATCGGGAGCCCGCGGTCGACGAGCCGCTTGCCCGCCTCCAGGGCCCGAGGCGCGCCGGCCGCAAGACGCGCGGCCAGCTCCAGCGCGGCCTTCAGCGCCTCACCGGGTTCGGCGAGCTCGTTGATGAGACCGATCTCGTGACCGCGCTCGGCGGAGATCGGCTCTCCGGTGAGGATCATCTGCTTGGCCACCGCCGGCGGTGCCAGCCGCGGGAGCCGCTGCGTCCCGCCGGCGCCCGGCAGGACGCCGAGCTTCATCTCGGGGACGCCCAGCCTCGCGCCCTTTTCGGCGACCCGCAGATCGCACGAGAGCGAGAGCTCGAAGCCGCCGCCGAAGGCGAATCCGTGAATCGCGGCGACCGAGGGCTTCGGGAACTCCTCCAACCGCGCGAAGACGTCCGTGGTGCGATGCACGAACGCCCGGAAGTCGTAGGGCGTCACGCACTGGGTGATCTCGTCGAGGTCCGCCCCCGCCGAGAACGCCCGGCCGGCTCCGGCGATCACCAGGACGCGCACCCGGTCGTCGCCGCGCAGCCGGTCCAGCTCGGCCTCCAGCCGGTCCAAGGTCTGCGTTCCGATGGCATTGAGCTTGTCCGGCCTGTTCAGCGTGAGGACGGCCACGCGGTCGCGCACGTCGGTCGTCAGGAAATCGCTCATCGGGGCGCCCCTCACACCATCGTCAGGCCGCCGCTGACCGACAGCGTCTGGCCGGTCATGTACGCGGCGTCGGCGGTGGCGAGGAAGGCGACGACGCCCGCGATCTCGGCGGGCTCGGCCGCGCGGCGGAGCGGGATGGCGCGGATCGTCGCGTCGTACATCTTCTGGCTGTAGTGCGCGACCTGCCCGAGGAGGGCGGTGTCGGTCGGTCCGGGGCACACCGTGTTGACGGTGACGCCGTTCCTGGCCACCTCGCGGGCCAGCGCCTTCCCGAAGGCGATCACGCCGCCCTTGGTGGCGGAGTAGACCGCCTCGCCCGACGACCCGACCCGCCCGGCGTCCGAGGCGATGTTGATGATCTTGCCGGCACCGCGCTCGATCATGGCGTCGAGGGCGGCGCGGGTCACCGTGATGGTGCCCCTGAGGTTGACCGAGATGATCCGGTCCCACTCCTCCTCGGTGCTGTCCACGAACCGCTTGATCACGTCCACCGCGGCGTTGTTGACCAGGACGTCGATCGGGCCGAGCCGGTCGGCGACCTCCGCCACCGCGGCACGGACCGCGGTCCCGTCCGAGACGTCGGCGGCCACGCCGGCCGTCGGGACACCGTGCCGCGCCCCGACCGAGGCGGCGGTCTTCGCGGCGGACTCGGCGTCCAGATCGCATACGCCGACGGCGGCGCCGCGGGCGGCCAGCGCGTCCGCGATGGCCGCCCCGATGCCGCGCCCGGCGCCGGTCACCAAGGCGACCCTGCCCTCCAGTTCCACGTCTCCTCCTGAACGTCGATGTGCCCGACACGGCACACAATACAGTTAAATGATTAAGAAGAGTTAATTGCCCGGTGCGCGAGAACTCGCCGGTACGAAGTACGGCAGCGTGATCGACTCGTCCAGGGGGCGGAACGCCACCTCGACCGAGAGTCCGATCGCCACCTCGTCCGGCTCGATGTCCACGACATGGGAGAGCAGGGTTCCGCCGTCGTCCAGATCGATCACGGCGAGGGCGAACGGGACGTCGAAGCCGGGCCCCGGCGCCCGGTGGACGACGGTGACCGCGTACACCACTCCCCGGCCGCTCGACGGCTCGTAGCTCCACGCCGCCGACATGCAGTTCGGGCAGACGGGCTCCGGGACGAAGAACCTCGTTCCGCAGTCCCCGCAACGCGGGATGACGAGTTCGCCGCGGCGGGCGCCCTCCCAGAAGGGCTGCGACAGCTCTGTGGGCACGGGTATCGGCCGGGTCATCGGTCCTCCCCCAGGATCGCCATCTCGTAGTGCTGGGCGCCTGAGCCGGCATTGCCGACCAGCGCCAGGCTCGCGCCGCCGATCTGGTGGACCGCTGTTCCGCGGATCTGCCGGACCGCCTCGACGACCTTGAGGGTCATCTGCTGGGTACCGTTCCACGCGTACGACAGGCACCCGCCGTCGGGGTTCACGGGATGCTTCCCGTTCAGGCCGATGGCCCCGCTCGCGACCAGCGGACCGCCTTCGCCCTCGGCGCACACTCCCAGGGCCTCCATCTGGCGGATGACCTCGAAGGAGTTGGGGTCGTACAGGGAGAAGACGTCGATGTCGTGGGCGGTGATCCCCGCCATCGCATAGGCGCGGGACGAGGCGTCCCGGCCGATCTGGCCGACCTCCCGGTAGAGGGCCGGGTTCGCGTAGGCGGCCTGGTGGTACTCCATTCCGCCGCCGAGCACGGCGACGGGAGTGGCCGGCAGGTCCCGCGCGCGCTCTGCGGTCGTCACCACGAACGCCGCGCCCCCCTCGCCGACGATGCAGCAGTCGAGCAGGTGGAAGGGGGTCGCGACCATCCGCGAGGCGAGCACGTCCTCGACCGTGTAGGGGCCCCGCCCGTACATCATCGCCTCGGGATTGGAGGACCCGTTGTTGCGGATCGTCGCGGCGACCTCGGCGAGCTGCCGGGAGGTGGTGCCGTACTCGTGCATGTGGCGCGCCGCGACGAGCGCGAACTGGGCGACCACATAGGAGCCCCAGACATCGGTGAACTCCAGAGGGGCGCCGGCACCCACAGGGGCGTTGGCGGGTCCCCGCGAAACCAGCCGGCAGCCTCCCACCACGACGGTGTCGGCGTACCCGGCGGTGACGGCGGACGCCGCCTTGAGCAGACCTCGCGCGCCCGAGTTGTCGAGCATCGAGTCGCTCGTCCAGCGCAGGTCCCTGCCGAGGGCCCGGGCCCAAGAACTGCCCTCTCCCTCGACGCCTCCGGGGCCCGGCCAGTCGAGCTGGGCGCCGTCGACGTCCGCGGCGGTGAGCCCGGCGTCCGCGAGCGCGCCACGGACCGCCTCCAAGGCGAGGTCCATCGCGCTGCGGCCGGGAAGGGACAGCGCCTGCTCGGTCGCATGGATCCCGACGATGACCGCTCTTCTCGGCGTCATCACGCCTCCCTGATCGTGACGGTCGTCCGCATCAGCGCCCGGCTCCGAGCGAGTCGGTTCCGGGATAACCGCCGCCTCCGAACCGCTCGTCGAGCGCGTCGTAGTCCTTGGCGCCCGCGCCGGTGCGGGGGATGGCGTCGACGAACTCGACGGTCTTGGGCTTCTTGTACGAGGCGATGCGCTCCCGGCAGTGCTCGATCAGTTCCTGAGCGGTCACCGTGGCGTCCTGGCCCAGGACGACGACGGCCTTGACGTCCTGAGCCCAGCGCTCGTTCGGAACGCCGATGACGGCGGCCTCACGGACCGCGGGGTGGGACTCCAGGCAGTTCTCGACCTCGGCCGGGAAGATGTTCTCGGCGGCGGACTTGAGCATCCTCGTCGTGGTGCCGAGGAAGCTGATGGTGCCGTCGGCCTCCCTCCGGCCGAGGTCGGTCGTGTGCCACCATCCGAACCTGAAGCGCTCGGCGTTGATCTCCGGGCGGTTCCAGTACCCCAGGTGCACCAGATCGCCGCGCACGCAGATCTCGCCGGCCTCTCCGACCGCGCACTCCTTGCCGTCACCGTTCAGGATGCGGACCATGGCGAACGGGCCGGGCCGCCCGGCGTTCCCGGTGCCGGCGCCGCCGGTGGCCTGAGTGACGGCGAGACCGGTGACCTCGGTCTGCCCGTACGCGCGGCCCTCGCCGCCGCCGTTCCGGGCGAACCGGCTCGAGTCGGTGGTGGCCATGCCGTCCCACAGCTGCGGCGCGATGGTGGCGCACAGGAACGACAGGTCGTGGCCGGCTTCGCGGTTGAGCTCCACGATGCGCACGATCGTCGGCGGCATCAAGTAGGCGTGCGTGCACCGTTCACGGACGAGAAGCGGAAGCAGCTGCTCGGGATCGACACGGCGCACCACCACGTTCTTGCCGCCCTGGACGAACACGGGCATGCCGTAGAGCTGGTAGTTGCCGATGTGGAACATCGGGCCCGCGTTGAGGAAGGCGGACTCCTGGCCGATGTCACCAAGCCAGGCTCCGTTGACGCCCATCGTCAGCAGGTTGCGGTGCGAGAGCATCGATCCGCACTGGCGGCCGCTGATCGCCGCCGTGTAGATGACCATGAGCGCGGTGTCGGGGTCGACGTCGCGCCCCGGGTCGTCCGCCGAGCCCGAGGCGAGGAAGCGCTCGTACCCGTCCTCGTCCGCCTCCGCGCCGTCGTGCCGCAACCATAGGGTCTTGCGGTCGGCGGTCTCGGCGCGCGCTTTCGCGACGGTCTCCCCGATCTCCTCCTGCTGCCAGACGACCACCTTCGGATCGAAGTCCTCGATGGCGAAGACCATCTCCGGGGCGGCCCAGCGCCAGTAGCCGGGGCAGACCATGGCGCCGATCTTGGCCGCCGCGCCCAGGAGTTCGTAGACCCGGAAGGAGTTCTGGCCGAGCCAGAGGATCCGGTCACCGGCGGTCACCCCCGCGGAGGCGAGCGCGTTGGCGAGCCGGTTCGTCCTGGCGTCGAGCTCCGACCAGGTGAGGCGTAGGTCGCCGTCGACGAGCGCGTCGGAGTCGGCGAAGGAACGGCGATGCTCGCGGATCACATCGCCGAAGGTCATGTGGCGGTTCGTGGTCACTGGCACTCCTGTGGAGGGTTCGGGGCGCTACAGAAGAAATATATAGCTAAACTATTTATCTAGATGCGGTGCATTGGCATTGCTGTCGGCGTCCAGCGGACGGAAGCCCTCGTCGCGCCACCACGGATAGACCGGGGGCATGTCCGTGCTCACAGAGCCGGGGAAGCGCGGGGGCCGCTTCTCCAGGAACGAGGCGACCCCTTCGGCCGAGTCGGGTCCGCCGCCGATCTGGCTCATGATCCGCGAGTCGAGCCGGTGCGCCTCCATCGGATGCGGGGCGCCCAGCATGCGCCACATCATCTGCCTGGCCAGCGCCACGGAGACCGGAGCGGTGTTGTCGGCGATCTCTCTCGCCATGCGGCGCGCCTCGGGCAGCAGATCACCCGGTTCGTGCACGGACAGGACCAGGCCGGCCCCGCGGGCTTCCTCAGCCCCGAAGAGCCGGCCTGTGGCGACCCATTCCATCGCGCGCTGGATACCGACCGCACGCGGCAGGAACCAGCTGGCGGCCGACTCCGGCACGATTCCGCGCCGGGCGAAGACGAAGCCGATCCTCGCCTCGGTGGAGGCGATCCGGATGTCCATGGGCAGGGTCATGCTCGCCCCCACGCCGACGGCGGGCCCGTTGATCGCCGCGATCACGGGTTTGACGCAGGCGAACAACCGCAGTGCCACCTTCCCGCCGATGTCACGGTGCCAGGCGCCCGCCTCGCGATGGTCGAAGGAGCCGCCGCCGGCGCTGACGTCGGCGCCGGCGCAGAAGCCCCGGCCGGCGCCCGTCACGATGACCGCGCGCACAGCGTCGTCGCCGTCCGCGCGATCGAGGACGGCGAGCAGATCCTCCATCATCTGCGGCGTGAAGGAGTTCAGGCGGTCCGGGCGGTGCAGCGTCACCGTCAGGATCCGGTCCTCCAGGTCCGCCAGCACGGTCTCGTACTCCCGCCGGAGCATCTCGCCCACACGCACCCCTCGCCTGCATCGAAGCATCGACTTCAGTATATTTAGTTAGACCATTCAACTATGCTTCCCATTACGTGGCAAGCGCATGGAGGTGCGATGTACGGCCTGTCCCCCGACCTGGTGGTGACCGCCCATGGAGCGGTCCGGCTGGTCGAGCTCAACCGTCCCGACCAGCTGAACTCCGCAAGCGAGGGCATGCACACCGCGCTGGCCGAGGTGTGGGACCGCATCGCCGCCGATCACGGGGCCCGGGCGGTCGTGCTGACCGGTCGTGGCCGCGCGTTCAGCGCGGGCGGGAACTTCGAGGTGATGCGGAGGGTCCAGCGCGACGAGGCCTTCCGGCACCAGAACGTGGTCGAGGCGCGCCGGATCATCACCGGGATGGTGCGCTGCCCCGTCCCGGTCGTTTCGGCGGTCAACGGACCGGCCGTCGGGCTCGGATGCAGCCTCGCCCTGCTGAGCGACATCGTGATCATGGCGGAGAGTGCGCACATCGCCGACCCGCATGTGCAGGTGGGCCTCGTCGCGGGTGACGGCGGCGCTCTGGTCCTGCCGTTGATCGTCGGGCTCGCGCGCGCCAAGGAATTGCTCTTCCTGGGCCGCAAGGTGAACGCGCAGGACGCGGAGCGCCTCGGCCTGGTCAACTCGGTCGTCCCCAAGGAAGAGGTGGTGGACGAGGCGATGAAGCTCGCGCAGCGTCTGGCGGAGATGCCCGCCCAGGCGCTGCGCGACACCAAGCGAGCGGTGAACCTGCACCTGGAGCAGGCGATGTCCGCCGGTCTGGAGGCCGCTCTGACCGCCGAGCGGGAGAGCATGCACTCCCCCGAGCATGTGGCGCTCGTGGACAAGCTCCTGGCGAAGGACTGAGACCGACCGTCAGCCCCGCTCGCAGGGCCGTCTTCCGGCCCCGACCCCACAGGAGTGATCATGGACTTCGCCTTCGACGAGACCCAGGAGGACCTGCGCCGGGCGGTCCGCGGCTTCCTGGCGAACGCGGCCTCCGAAAGCGAGACCCGCCGGGCCATGGAGACCGAGGCCGGCTATGACGAGGCCGTCTGGCGGCGCATGGGCGCGGAGCTCGGCCTTCAGGGACTCGCCGTGCCCGAGGAGTACGGTGGCGCCGGCGCCGGGCCCGTCGAGGTCGGGCTCGTCATGGAGGAGATGGGTCGCGCGCTGCTGTGCGCCCCCTTCCTCTCGTCAGCGGTGCTCGCGACGACGGCCCTTGTCCGCAGCGAGGACGAGCAGGCGCGTGCCGAGCTGCTGCCGAGGCTGGTGTCCGGAGATCGAGTGGCCACCCTGGCCCTGACCGAGGATTCGGCCCGCTGGGATCGCGAAGGCGTCGCGCTCACCGCCCGTCCCGCCGGAGACGACTGGCTGCTCGACGGCCACAAGACCTTCGTCCTCGACGGCGCCGCCGCCGACGTGATCCTCACGGTCGCACGGCTACCGGAGGGCACCGGAGTCTTCCTTGTCGACGCGGGCGCGGACGGCCTCACCAGGACGGCTCTGCCCACCCTCGACCCCACCAGGCACCAGGCCCGTCTTGAGTATCGGGGCGTGGCGGCGCGCCGGCTCCAGACGGCAGGGGACGGCTGGGATCTGGTCACCGTCGTCCTTCAGCAGGGCATCGCCGCCCTGGCGGCCGAACAAGTCGGGGCGGCGTCCCGCGCCCTCGACATGGCCGTGGAGTACGCCAAGGTCAGGCATCAGTTCGGGCGTGCGATCGGGTCGTTCCAGGCCGTCAAGCATCTGCTGGCCGACGTGCTGCTGGAGGTGGAATCGGCGAGGGCCGCGGCCTATGCCGCACTCCTCGCCCTGCAGGAGGGCGACGAGGTGCCGGCGGCGACGAGCCTGGCCAAGGCGTTCTGCTCGGAGGCATGCCTGAAGGCCACCGAGTCCAACATCCAGGTCCACGGCGGGATCGGGTTCACGTGGGAGCACCCGGCCCACCTGTACTTCAAGCGCGCGAAGACCTCGCAGCTCCTCTTCGGCGACCCCGCCCTGCACCGCGAGCTGCTGGCCCAGGCCATCGGCGTCTGAGCCGCCCTGCCCGTCGCGACCGGGCCGGCCTTATTCACTCACTCATCCGAAAGAAGCCATCCATGAAGATCGTGGTGTGCGTGAAGCACGTCCCGGACGCGGACTCCGAACCGCGTTTCGCCGACGACGGGACGACCGACCGGCAGGCCGTCGACTCCGTCCTGTCCCCGCTCGACGAGTACGCGGTGGAACAGGCCCTTCGAATCGCCGCGTCCCATGAAGGGTCCGAAGTGACCTTCGTGACGATCGGCCCGGGCGGGGCCAAGGACACCCTGCGCAAGGCCCTGGCCATGGGCGGGGACCGCGCCGTCCACATCACCGACGACGCCGTCCGCGGTACTGACGCCCTCGGCACCTCTCTCCTCCTGGCCGAGGCGGTCAGGCGGCTGGGCTTCGACCTGGTCATCTGCGGCATGGCGTCGACGGACGGCGCCATGGGAGTGGTTCCGGCCATGCTCGCCGAGCGTCTGGGCGTCCCCGCCGTCACCTACCTCGACGAGGTCGGCCTCGACGGCACCACAGTGACGGGGCGCCGCGAGAGCGACCTCGCCACCGAACGGCTGGAGGCGAACCTCCCCGCCGTCGTGTCGGTGACGGACCGCACCGACGAGGCCCGCTACCCGTCCTTCAAGGGGATCATGGCCGCGAAGAAGAAGCCCCTGGAGACGCTCGGCCTCGCCGATCTCGGCGTCTCCCCGGACCGCGTGGGCCTTTCGGCCGCCTGGTCGGCCGTGGACACCGCTACTCGCAGGCCGCCCCGGTCCAAGGGCGAGATCGTCACCGACGAGGGCGACGGCGGCACGAAGCTCGCAGACTTCCTCGCCGCCAAGAAGTTCATCTGAGACCCAGGGCGCACGGACCGCATGCCCGGGCGGCGCCCTTTGAAGGAAAGCAGGAACCGTGGGAGAAGTACTCGTTCTCGTCGATCACGCAGCCGGAGTGGTGCGCAGGCCGGCGCTGGAGTTGCTGACGCTCGCGCGACGGCTGGGAGAACCCTCCGCCGTCGTCCTCGGCAAGGGCGCTGAGGCCGCGGTCGCCGCGCTCGGAGAGCACGGCGCGGCCAAGGTCTACATCGCCGAGGCTCCCGAGGTCGACGAGCACCTCGTGACGCCCGCCGTGGAGACCCTCGCCTCGATCGCGCAGCAGTCGCGTCCGGACGCGATCCTGCTCGCCTCCGGGCTCGACGGCAAGGAGACCGCCGCCCGGCTCGCGGTGCGGCTGGAGTCGGGGCTCATCACCGACGCGGTCGACGTCACCGCGGGAGACGGCGGCGTCCCGGTCGCCGAGGTGTCCGCCTTCGCCGCCGCCTACCAGGTGACGTCCCGGGTGACACACGGCGTGCCGATCATCACGGTCAAGCCGAACGCGACGGCGCCCGAACCGGCCCCGACGACCCCGCTGGTGGAGCGACTGGCCCCTGCCTTCTCCTCGGCCGCGAGCGCGGTCCGCGTCGTCGAGCGCACGCCCCGGGAACGGTCGGAACGTCCCGACCTGGCCGAGGCCGACGTCGTGGTGTCCGGTGGCCGTGGTCTGCGGGAGGCGAAGAACTTCGAGCTGATCGAGAAGGTGGCCGACGCGCTCGGCGGCGCGGTCGGCGCCTCGCGCGCCGCGGTCGATTCCGGGTGGTACCCGCACGGCCACCAGGTGGGGCAGACCGGCGTGCAGGTGTCACCGGGGCTCTACATCGCCGCCGGGATCTCCGGTGCCATCCAGCACCGCGCCGGAATGCAGACCAGCAAGACGATCGTGGCCGTCAACAAGGACCCCGAGGCACCGATCTTCGAGCTGGCCGACTTCGGCGTCGTCGGGGACCTCTTCACGGTACTGCCGCAGCTTCTCGAGGAGATCGAGCGGCGCGCGTGACCCTTCGGCCGCCGCCCGGGCGGCGGCCGGCCCTGACTTCGAGCCCGCCGGGAGGAACCGTGTATCCAGGGACTTTCGCCAAGACCAGCCCAGAACGGCCCGCAGTGGTGATGGGCGGTTCCGGCGAGGTCGTGACCTACCGCGACCTCGACGCCCGCTCCAACCAGATCGCGCATCTGCTCCGCCGCCAGGGGCTGCGGCCCGGTGACACGCTCGCGGTGCTGAGCGAGAACCGGCCGGAGGTCTTCGATCTCGCCTGGGCCGCCCAGCGCTCGGGCCTCCAGTTGACCATGGTCAACCACCACCTCACTCCCGAGGAGTCGGCTTACATCGTCGCCGACAGCGGCGCCAAGGTGGTCGTCGCGACGAGCGCGCTGGCGAAGACCGCGCACGGGCTCTCGCCCGACCGGGTTCCGGCCGTCGAGCGCCGGCTGCTGATCGGCGAAGCGACGGTTCCCGGGTGGGAGCGGTACGAGGAGGCCGTCGAAGGTTTGCCCAGCACACAGATCCCGGACGAGTGCGAGGGCGACATCATGCTCTACTCATCCGGGACGACGGGACGCCCCAAGGGCATCCGCCGAGAGGTGACCGGCACGCCCATCGGCAGCTATCCCGATGTGCCGGGCCACTGGCTCCGGGAAACCCTCGGCATGCGACAGGGCGACGTCTACCTGTGCCCGGCCCCTCTTTACCACGCGGCGCCGCTGGCCTGGTCGATGGCGTGCCATCGCTCGGGGACGACGGTGGTCGTCATGGAGCGCTTCGACGCCGAGCAGGCGCTCCGGCTCATCGAGCGGCATCGGGTCACGCACAGCCAGTGGGTGCCGACCATGTTCGTCCGGCTGCTCAAGCTGCCGGAGACGATCCGGCACCGTTACGACCTGTCGAGCCTGCGCTGGGCCGTGCACGCAGCCGCGCCCTGCCCCGTCCCGGTCAAGCAGAAGATGATCGAGTGGTGGGGCCCGCTGCTGTACGAGTTCTACTCGGCCACCGAAGGCATCGGCGCCACGGCGATCACGTCGGAGCAGTGGCTGCGCAAGCCCGGCTCGGTGGGGCGGCCTCTGATGGGAACACCTCACGTTCTCGATGAGGACGGCCAGCAGGTGCCGGCCGGGGAGGTCGGCGTCGTCTGGTTCGAGGGCGGCACGCCGTTCGAGTATCGGGGCGACCCCGGTAAGACGGCCGCGGCGACCGATCGGCGCGGGTGGCGGACGGTGGGCGACATGGGCCGGCTGGACGAGGACGGCTACCTCTACCTCACCGACCGCGCCACCAACATGATCATCTCCGGCGGCGTCAACATCTATCCGCAGGAGGTGGAGAACGCGCTGGTCCTCCACCCCGATGTCGCCGACGCCGCGGTCCTCGGCGTACCGGACGAGGAGATGGGCGAGCAGGTCAAGGCCGTCGTCCAGCTGGAGAACGGGAGCCGTGCCGACCACGGCACCGCCGAGCGGCTGTTCGAGCACTGCCGCGCGCAGCTGGCGGGCTACAAGTGCCCCCGCTCTCTGGAGTTCACCCGCGACGAACTGAGGAGCCCGGCGGGCAAGGTCCGCATCGGGCCGCTGCGAGAGCGGTTCGGGTCGGAGCCGGGCCCGTTCCTCAGGGGCACCGGCCCAGCGGCCAACCCCTCACGATAAAGTACAATTATCTAACTACTAGAAGGGGCCGGGCCGTGGACATCAGCTACCCTCCCGAGGCCGAGGAGTTCCGGGCGGAGGTCAAGGACTTCCTCTCGGCGCATCTGCCCGCCGACTGGGCGGGCATCGGCGCGCTGGACGAGGAGCCGGCCTGGGAGTTCGCCCGCAAGTGGCGCACCCTCCTCGCCGAGCACGGCTACCTGTCGATCGCCTGGCCGGAGCAGTACGGCGGACGGGGACTCACCAAGCTCCACCAGGTCGTCCTCATGGAGGAACTCGCGCTGGCGGGCGTCCCGTTCGGGCTCCCGCACGACACGTTCGGCGTCAAGATGCTGGCGAACACCCTTCTGCGGTGGGGCACGGAGGAGCAGAAGGCGCATTTCCTGCCTCGCATCCTCAACGGCGACGACGTCTGGTGCCAGGGATACTCCGAGCCCGGTGCCGGATCCGACCTGGCGTCGCTGACCACCCGCGCCGACAGGGACGGCGACGAGTGGGTCATCAACGGGCAGAAGGTGTGGACCTCCGGCGCCCACCAGGCCAACTGGATCTTCGTACTGGCGCGCACCGACCCTGACGCCTCCAAGCACCGCGGGATCTCCTTCCTGCTGGTGCCGCTCGACCAGCCCGGCGTGGAGGTTCGCCCGTTCCGCATGATGAGCGGCCAGGAGCATTTCAACGAGGTCTTCTTCACCGGAGCCCGGACCCGCGCCGACCTCGTCGTGGGAGCCGTGAACGACGGCTGGACGGTGGCGCAGAGCCTGCTGGGCGTGGAGCGGGGCGAGGAGGCGGCGACCAACCCGATCCTCTTCAAGGCCGAACTGCAGCGCCTGATCGAACTCGCCCGGGCGTACGGCAAGGACACCGACCCGTTGATCCGGCAGCGCATCGCCTGGTGCTGGTCGAAGGTCGAGATCATGCGCTTCCTCGGCTACCGGATCCTCACCGGCTGGCTGAAGGGCGCCCAGCCCGGCCCCGAGTCCTCCATCGCCAAGCTCTACTGGAGCGAGTACCACCTCAAGGTCACCGAGCTGGCGATGGACATCATGGGCATGCACGCCCAGGTACCCACCGGGAGGCCGCCCCTCCGGACCTACCGCACCGACGACCCCGGCGCGGCCAACTCTTCGGGCTCCTGGTCGGCCACCTATCTCATCGCGCGCTCGGGGACCATCTACGCCGGAACCTCGCAGGTCCAGCGGAACATCCTCGCCGAGAAGGTCCTCGGCCTTCCGCGCGAGCCACGACCGGCCCAGCCCTGAGCGCACGTCTTCTCCCCCGCCGCACCGATATTTAGGAGTGCCATGTCCGACCTGTACGCGCGCTTCACCTCCCTGAAGTTCGAACGCCCGGCGCCCGGCGTGCTGCGACTCGTCCTCGACGCGCCCAACCTCAACGCCGTCGATCCGCGGATGCACGGCGAGCTGGCCGACATCTGGCCGGTGATCGACCGCGACGAGGAGACCCGGGCCGTACTGGTGCAGGGGGCGGGGAATGCCTTCTCGGCCGGAGGCACGTTCGACTCGATCGAGCGCATGACGGAGGAGCACGCGGTGCGCGTGCGCGTCATGCGGGAGGCCCGCGACATGGTCTACGGGGTCCTGAACTGCTCGAAGCCGGTGATCTCCGCCATCCACGGCCCGGCGGTGGGAGCCGGCCTCGTGATCGGCATGATGGCCGACATCTCGGTCGTCGGACGCACCGCGAAGATCGTGGACGGGCACACGCGCCTGGGCGTCGCTGCGGGCGACCACGCCGCCATCTGCTGGCCGCTCCTGTGCGGGATGGCCAAGGCCAAGTACTACCTGCTGACCTGCGAGTCGCTCTCCGGCGAGGAGGCCGAGCGGATCGGCCTGGTGTCCAAGTGCGTGGAGGACGACCAGGTCCAGGCCGAGGGGCTGCGGCTCGCCACGTCCCTGGCCGCGGGCGCCACCAGCGCCATCAGCTGGACGAAGCGCTCCCTCAACCACTGGTACCGCAGCGCCTCCCCGATCTTCGAGGCGTCGCTCGGGCTGGAGTTCCTCGGCTTCGCCGGGCCCGAGGTCCTGGAGGGCGTGGCCTCGCACCGGGAGAAGCGGCGCCCGGACTTCGAGGCGGTCGGCCGGAAGAACCCTCTGGACCTCTGATCAACATTTCTCGATAAGAGAAGAACTAATTTACATATCTAACTGATTCCGGATACGCTGCGGCCACGGCATGCGCCGGCCCGGCCCGGAACGAATGGAGTGGCCGATGACGAAGACCAAGCCCGTCGCCGAGGACCTGTTCACCTGGCCCTCCGACGAGCCACGGCTGATCGGCTCCCAGTGCGCCGAGTGCGGACTGGTCGCCTTCCCCGCCGCCGACCAGTGCGCCCGCTGCGGCGGTACGGAGGCCGAGCGGCGACTGCTCTCGGACCGGGGGACTCTCTGGACCTTCACCACACAGGGCTTCCGTCCCCCCTCCCCTCCCTACGACGGCAATGACACCGCCGACTCCTTCCAGCCGTACACCGTCGGCTACGTCGAACTCCCCGACGAGGTCCTGGTCGAGGCCAGGCTCACCGAGCCCGATCCCGAAGCGCTGAGCATCGGGCAGCCGATGCGCATGGTCGTCGTCCCCTACAGCGTCACCGACGACGGCACCGAGATCCTGACGTTCGCGTTCGCGCCGGCCGGCGCCACTGAGGAGGCATGATGGAAGCGGTGATCATCGGCGTGGGGCTGCACCCCTTCGGCCGTTTCCCCGGCAAGTCGGCGATGGACATGGGAGCCGACGCGGTGCGGCTCGCGCTGGCGGACGCGGGCGTGCGGTGGCCGCAGATCCAGGGCGGCTTCATCGGCAGCCTCGAGGTCGCCAACCCGGACGCGATCGTCGGCCGCCTCGGCCCGACGGGCATCCCCCTGCGCGGCGTCTTCAACGGATGCGCGACCGCCGGAACGGCGATCTCCATGGCGGCGAACGCGATCGAGAACGGCGAGCACGACATCGCCATCGCCATCGGCATGGACAAGCACCCGCGCGGCGCGTTCGCGGCCGACCCGTCGGTGGCGGGCCTCCCCGACTGGTACGGCCAGACGGGGATGTTCCTCACCACCCACTTCTTCGGCATGAAGATCAACCGCTACATGCACGACCACGGCATCACCGAGCGGACACTCGCCCGGGTCGCGGCGAAGAACTTCCGCAACGCCTCCGGCAACGAGAAGGCGTGGCGGCGAAAGCCGCTGTCGGAGGAGGAGATCCTCGCCTCGCCGATGCTGAATTACCCGCTGCGCCAGTTCATGTACTGCGGTCCCGACGAGGGCGCCGCCGCCGTCGTGCTGTGCCGGGCGGACCAGGCGCACAAGTACACGTCCAACAAGCCCGTGCGGGTACGGGCCAGCGTGCTGCGCAGCCGCAGGCTCGGGGCGTTCGAGGTGCAGAGCCCGGCGATGCCCGCCGGGGAGCATGCGCCGAGCCCGACCGTGGACGCCTCCCGCGCCGCCTACGAGGCCGCGGGTATCGGGCCCGAGGACATCGGCATCGCCCAGTTGCAGGACACCGACGCCGGCTCGGAGATCATCCACATGGCGGAGAACGGGCTCTGCAAGGACGGGGAGCAGGAGCGGCTCATCGCCGAGGGCGCGACCGAGCCCGGCGGTCGCCTGCCGGTCAACACCGACGGAGGCCTGATCGGCAACGGCGAGCCGATCGGCGCCTCGGGGCTGCGGCAGATCCACGAGGTCGTGCACCAGCTCCGCGGTACCGCCGGGTCCCGCCAGGTGCCTGGAGCGCCCCGGGTCGGCTACACCCACCTGTACGGCGCTCCGGGCGTCTCCGCCGTCACCATCCTGTCCACCTGACCTCGGGTCGACGCACAGTTCAGGAACGCATCAATGGCTCATGAAACGCACGCCGACGCCGGCGATCTCGCCTCGTTCAGCGCCGAGGTCCGGGCGTTCCTCGACGCGCACGCACCCGGCGGCGCCGCGCGCGAGGACAAGGCCGGGACGTTCGTCTGGGGCACGGGCGACGACCGGATGGCCTACTTCAGCTCCGATCCGCCAGAAGAGGAGCAGCGCAAGCTCGAAGAGGCCCGCGCCTGGCAGCGCACCAGATACGAGAACGGCTTCGGCTGGATCACCGGCCCCGCGCGGTACGGGGGCCGCGACCTCACTCCCGTGCACGACATGGTCTACAACGCGATCGAGGCCGAGTACGACGTTCCCGACACCGGCGTCCTCAGCGTCGTCGGCCTCGGGATGATCGGGCCGACGATCCTGGCCCACGCCCGGGACGAGATCAAGGACCGGTGGCTGCCCGCGATGTACCGGGGCGAGGCGATCGCCTGCCAGCTGTTCAGCGAGCCCGAGGCCGGCTCCGACCTGGCGAGCGTGCGGACGCGCGCCGTCCGGGACGGCGACGCGTGGGTCCTGAGCGGGCAGAAGGTGTGGACGTCCGTCGCGCACCACAGCAGACTGGGACTCGCGCTGGCGCGCACCAACCCGGACGCCCCGAAGCACAAGGGCATCACCGCCTTCCTGGTGGACATGACCCTCCCCGGAGTAGAGGTCCGGCCGCTGCGGCAGATGACCGGCGGAGCGGACTTCAACGAGGTGTTCCTCAACGAGGTCCGAGTGCCGGACGACCACCGGCTCGGAGAGGTCGACGGCGGGTGGACGGTGGCGCTGACCACCCTGATGAACGAGCGCGCGACGGTCGGGGGCGACAACGGCGGTCCCGCCGCGGCGGCCCTGACGCCCGAGCGGCTCTACGCGGTCCTGCGGGCCAGCTGGACGCTCGACGACCGGGCGGTACGTGCGCAGGTGGCGGAGCTGCTGGCGGACGTGATGGCGACCGAGCATCTCAACACGCGCGCCCTGCGCGGCATGCGCGCCGGCGTGACGCCCGGGCCGGAGATGTCGGTGTCGAAGCTGATGTACACGCAGAACCTCACGCGCGCGGCCCACCTCGTGACGGACGTGTTCGGTCCCCGTGCCGTCGCCGACTCGGGCGAGTGGGGAACCTACGCCTGGTCGGAGCTCCTCCTGGCGACGCCCGCGCTGCGGATCCTCGGCGGAACGGAGGAGATCATGAAGAACATCCTCGCCGAACGGGTGCTCGGCCTCCCCAAGGAACCGGGGATCGACACCAGGTCGCCCTTCCGCGAGCTGCGCCGTTCGGGAACCGGAGAGGGGACGGCATGACCGGCATCACCGAGCTCTCCGAACCGGAGCTTCACGAACTGCGATCGTCCGTGCGGGACTTCCTGGAGGCCAAGTCCTCGGAGGAGGCCGTTCGCAAGGTGGTCGAGACCGACCTGGGGTACGACCCGCAGGTCTGGTCGCAGATGGCGGAACAGCTGCGCCTCCCCGGGTTGATCATTCCCGAGGAGTACGGCGGGGACGGATTCGGCCAGGTGGCGCTCGGCGCCGTCCTGGAGGAAACGGGCAGAGCCCTGCTGTGCTCTCCGTTCTTCGCGACGGTCGTCCTCGGCGCGCAGGCCCTGCTCGCGTCCGGCGACCGGGACGCGTGCGCGACGTACCTTCCCGGCATCGCGCAGGGCAGGACGACCGCCGCGCTAGCGGTGGCCGAGAGGACCGGCGCCTGGGATCCGGTACAGATCGAGACGCGTGCGCTCCGGCGGGGCGATGGAACCGCCGGGTGGGAGCTGACCGGTACCAAGTCCTTCGTGATCGACGGCGCGTCGGCCGATCTCCTCCTGGTGATCGCGCGGACCACCGCGGGACCGTCGCTGTTCGCCGTGGACCGCGGTGCCGTCGGCCTGACCGCGGAACCGCTGGAAACCCTCGACACGACCAGGAGGATGGCCCGCCTCCGTCTCGACGGCACGCCCGCCCGGCTGGTCGGCACCGACGGAGCCGGGGGCCGCCTGATGGCGCGCATCCTGGACCTGGCCGTGACCGGGCTGGCCGCGGAGCAGACGGGCGGAGCCGAGCTCTGCCTGGAGAGCGCCACGGCCTACGCCCGCACCCGCGTCCAGTTCGGCCGCCAGATCGGCAGCTTCCAGGCGGTCAAGCACAAGTGCGCCGACATGCTCGTCCAGCTCGAACTGGCCCGTGCCAGTGCCCGCGAGGCCTCCGTCATCGCCGACAAGGGCGACGAGACGACCTTCGCGGTGGCGGCGAGCGCCGCGCATGTCTGCTGCTCACGGGCCTACATGTTCGCCGCGGCGGAGAACATCCAGGTGCACGGCGGGATCGGCTTCACGTGGGAGCACCCCGCGCACCTGTACTTCCGGCGGGCCAAGTCCTCGCAGCTCCTCTTCGGGGGCCCGCACGCGTATCACGAGCGCTTCCTGGAGCGTCTCGGGTTCTGATTCCCGTGCTCCTCAACGGCCCGCCGCGCTGGCGGCGGGGCGGTTGCGTGCCAGCCCGCCGCGCCGGGGTGCGGATCCACGGGTGTATGCGTCGCCGGCGGCCGGGCCCCCCCGGTCGCGCGACGCCGGCGTGGGTGCGC
>NZ_JBEYYT010000015.1:0-56447 GCF_040645715.1 Spirillospora sp. NPDC046719
GTTTCACTTCGTGCCGGGAATCCATGGTTGGAAACGGCTTGGTCTCCGCTGTGTGCGGTGGCCGGTCGTCTCCGCCGCGGCGGCCGAGAACGGCCGCCGCGGCGGGAATCAGCTGACCGTGACGTCTTTCAGGTTGATAGAGACGATGATGGGGTCAGGCACCTTGCGGTTGTCCTCATCCCGGCCGTAGATGGCGCGGCTGGTCGCGACCACCAGGCCGTCGACCGTGGCGAAGGTGTCGGCGTACTGGGCCCCGGGCGTCCTTCCCGCGATGTCGACGGTGTAGTCGCGACGGCGGATGAGCCCGTCGGGATCGACGTAAAGGATCTGCTGCGGGCTGTGGGTGGCGATGCTGTTCGGGTAGGTGACGGCCAGCCGCCGGTACTTGACGCCGTCCTCGGTCCATCCACCGATCTCCTCGGTGGTCACGCCCGGGAAGGTGAGCGAGATCGGTTCGGTGGTGTACGTCCACATGGCGTACCCGGAGAAGTAGGCCAGCTGTAGCCGCGACCACGGCGTCGTCAGCTCGTGCCCGGCGAACGAGGCACGCGGATCGAGCAACTCTTCCACCACCTCGCCGTCGCTCGTCTCCACCGCGACCCGCTCCGGGGTGAAATTCGTGTGGTGGCCGTCCGCGAAGAACGGTTCCTGGCGGGTGTGCTGGCGGTGCAAGTCGACGGTGACCTGGACGTCGTTCAGCGCGCCCGGGTGGCCCTTCATGGGCCACAGCACGCCACCGAAGAACTGCCGGGCGCTGATCCGCCGCGCCTCGTCCCATGCCTCGCGGCCGCCGTACGCGGCCAGAATCTCATCGAGCAGGTCGGACATTGTATTTCTCCTTTACTGCGGTCGGTTCAAGCCAGGAAGTCATTGACGTCGCTGGCCGCTTCGGCCGGGTACTGGAACAGCGACGCGTGCGCGGCGTCGGGATAGATGCGGATCTGTGCGTCCGGGATGAGCCCGGCCATCGTGTGGCTGGCCTTCGTAGGGATCATCAGGTCGTCATCGCCCTGAACGATCAGGGTGGGCTGCCGGATACCGGTCAGTCGTTGCAGCGCGGCGTGGTCCGGGATGCCCCACTCGACGATCGCGTCGTACTGGGCGTCCCGGACCGCGATGGTGGTCGGCGCGTCGCGGTCCACGGTGCGCTCGAAGATCCGGCCAAGGAACTGCTTGCCCAGTGCCTGGCTGGTCTCGGTGTGGGCGAAGAAGATGTAGAGCAGGTCGTCTGCGTCGTTGACCTGCGCCCGGGCGTGCGATTCGATGTCGGCGCGCCACGTGTGCATGCCAGGTGCGCCCTTCGGACCGGTACCGGCCAGCACCAGTCGGCGGATCAGCCGGGGCCGCACCAGGGCGATCTCCTGAGCGACGAATCCGCCGAGGGAGAAGCCGAGCAGGTCGATCTGCCCGAGGCCGAGCGCCTCGGTGAAGGCGATGATCTGGCGTGCGATCTGGGTGACGGAGCCCGACGGGGCGCCGCTGGACGAGCCGACCCCGGCGTAGTCGACGAGAATGACCTCCCGCGATGCGGCGAGGCCGTCGGTCAATTGCGGGTCCCAGTTGTCGAGATTCCCGCGGAAGTGCTGGAGCAGCACCAGCGGCACGGCGCCGCCGGAGCCGAACCGGCGATAGGCGTACGAAATGCCGTCGGCCTCCACGAATCGCGTCGGGGCTGTGCGGTGAGTGATGGCGGACATGATGATCCCCCTGTGATCAAGAGCGAATGCACGGCGCGTTGCTCAGTACGCCTTCATTACAGCCGCGTGGATCCTGTCTGCGGCGGAGTCGGCGTGGACGATGTTCGGAAGTGCAGCCACCGTCGCCCCGCCAGACATGACGAGGAACCGTCTCAATGACGTCTTTCCAATCTCAGTCGGCGTGATGGTGCAGGGCGAGGATGGCCTGGACGAGGTGCGGTGGCGCGACTTCCTCGGCGGCCAGGGCGGTGTTCCACCGGCGTGATCTCGTTCCAGCGGGCTATGCGGTGAGCCGGTAGGCCCCGGCGTTCACGTCGCCGGGGCCTGAGGCAGGTCACCACCAGTTCGCCGCGATGCTGCGGATACACCGCGTGGCCCTGCGCGACGTTCGGCCAGCCCGGTGGCCCAGGTCGGTGCCAGGGACCGTCCACTGCATGCGCTTGCTCCAGGGGTTGAGGACGGCGGTCTGGTCGACGCCGCCGGTTTCGGTGATGGCGCGCTCCACCGGAGCGACCAGGCACGGGGCCGACGTCTCGGTCCGACATGGCTGCGTCAGCCGACTGGCCTCTCATATCCGGGGACCGGCTCAGTCGGTTGACCGATTCCTCTGCCGCCTCCTGCCCGCAAGCTGTCGTAGGGAGACCGGTGATACGGCCGGCGATGATGAGAGGGGTGTTCATGCCAGTGCGGCTACAGATGAACTCCGAGAACACGGTGTCCGCTTCTTCGGCCTCTCGGGTGGTGGCGGTGACGGGTTCGGCGTGGACGGCCGGGGCGGTCGACCAACACCGGAACGAAGTGGCCGATATCGACACCGGGATGCTGCGCATCGCCTATTCCGCGGCGGTGATGCGCGTCGAGGGAGAAGTCGATCTGGCCAACGCCGAAATGTTCGGCCGCGCTCTTGCCAGAGGGCTCCGATACGGCACCGGGGACTTTCACCTGAATTTGGCCGGTGTCGCCTTCATGGCCGTCTGCGGCTTGCGGGAGATCGTGCGCACGGGGAGAACGGCCGATCACTGGCAGCGGAGGGTGGTCCTGCATCGCACTCCGCTGCACACGCACAAAATGCTGCGCATCACCGGCTGGGATGCGGCGCCCGGCCTGGTCCTGCATTGCTGAGCAGAGGAGTATGCAGGTTCGTCATCGAGTCTGGCAGGCCCAACTGGACCGTAGAGCAAGAACCACAGCCTTGATGTCCCTTCCCTGACTGCCGCCCGGAGGAGCGGCCGTCAGGGAGTACGCGGGACACGGCGTTGGTGAGGGGTGCGCAGGGAGGCGGGGGAGCCGGAGCGGCGACGAAACGGCCGCGATTACTCGTCCGGTTCGATCCGCCACTCCGCCGGAGCATGGCCGACCGCGAACTAGCTGTTGCGGGTCATGACGTTGTTGGCAGTTCGACCTGGTTCTCTGCTGCCCACTCAGCGAGGTGAGCCAACGGACCGCTGGCGAAGGACGCCCCCAATGCCGTGAGTTCGTAGACGGCTGCGTCACGCCCCGATTCGCGTGGCGTCCTCGCGACCAGGCCGCGCGAGGACAGGCGTCGGAGCGACTCGGTCAGCACCTTGTCGCTCGCCCCGGCGATACGGTCCAGGAGAACGCTGCGTCGGGTCGGTCCCATGCGCAGAGCCGAGACGACGACCGGGTCCCACGTGTGGTTGATGAGTTCGACCGCAGCTCGTACGTGGCAGTCCGAGACGAAGGTCTCGCAGCTCGCTCCCTTCACCGGCCCATTTTCCCATCTCGCCCCTACCGATTGGTAGGAAACGGTCTCCTAGCGTCGTTGTGACACCTCACGAGACGAAGGAGATCCACGTGAAGATCGGACTGTTGGGGACCGGAAACCTTGCGGTGACGCTGGGGGAGGCGTGGGCGACCGCCGGGCACTCGATCGTGGTCACCGGCCGTAACCCCGACCGCGCGAAGGCCGCCGCGGAGCGGATCGGTGCCGCTGCGACGCCCGTCGCCCCCGGCCAACTCGCAGAACAGGTCGACGTCGTCGTGGTCGCGATCGCATGGGACGGGCTGGAGCAAGCCCTGCGGCTGATCGGCGGTCCCGATGGGATGCTGTCTGGAAAGACTGTCATCGACTGCACCAATCCCGTCGACTACGCGACCGGGTGCTTGCTGCCGGAGACGGGCTCGGCCGCCGAGTTGGTCGCCGAGGTCACGGTCGGTGCCCATGTGGTCAAGGCACTGCATCTGTTCGCGGGCGCATCGTGGCCGTTCGCCGGCGAGGTGGGTAGCTCGCCTGTCGTCGCGATCTGTGGCGACGACGCCGGCGCGCTCGGCCGGGCCGCCGCGCTGATCGGTGACCTCGGAGCGCGAAGCGCGGTGCTGGGTGGGCTCGCTGCTGCTCGGCAAGCCGAGGAAGCCGCCGGTTTCGTGATGCGGGTGGTCGCGGCGGGTGCGAACCCGCGCTTTGCGGTCCCGGATGTGGACCCGGCCCTTCTCAGCGCAGGGGCCGCAGACCAGTGACCCTGCCACCGAAACCGGTGATTCACCGGATCTCGCCGAGGAGTTCCTCTACGCCCGCACCTGGCTGTCCGAAGGCCCGCGCCGCGAAGCCCTCGCGGTCTGGAATGTCCATGACAACTACCACCGGCCCCACGGCGCTGCCGGAGGTCAGCCCCCGGTTGCCCGGCTACCTGGCGGTGTCACCAACCTCATGGCCTCGTACAACCAGCAGGGCCGAATGAGGGCGCATCCTCACTCCGATCGCCGTCGCTCATTGATCCTCGTCAGGTCCGCCCGTTGCCGAGACTGCGCACGGTTCTTTCGCATGCGACGCTCGGACGGGTGCGTGGCCGGAGCCCCTGTGCCCGGCCACGCGTCCTCGTGCCCCCGGTTCAGAAGCCGGTGAGCGTGATCTTGCCGATGGCGGTACCGGACTCCATGATCCGATGGGCCTCGCGGAGGTGGGCGGCGCTGACGATGCCCAGGTCCCGAGTGGCGGTCGTGACGAGAACGCGCCGGTCCACCAGCCGCGCTATCCGCGTGAGAATGCGGTGTTGAGCGGCCATGTCGGGCGTGTGGAAGAGCGCGCGGGTGAACATGAATTCGGAGTGGAAGGAGATGCTCTTGGCCTTCAGCGCACCGACCGGCAGCATGTCGTGGTCGTCGATGGCGACGATGTGTCCGAGGGGATTCATCAGGTCGGCGTAGGCCCGCAGTTGGCGGTCCGTGCCGGCCGTGCTGAAGACGTAGTCCAGGCCGTTCGGGGCTACCTCGGCCAACTGCTCCTTGAGCGGCCTGTGGTGGTCGACGACATGGTCGGCGCCCATTCGCCGGGCGAACTCGGCGGTCTCCGGGCGGGACGCGGTGCCGATCACGGTCAGGCCGGTGAGGGCCCCGGCCAGTTGCGTGACCATCGCGCCGACGCCCCCCGCCGCCCCTGTCACCAGGAGCGTTCCGGTCCGGTCGAAGGCGTCGTGGCGGAGGCCCGTCCGCTCGAAGAGCCCCTCCCATGCGGTCAGCGAGGTCAGTGGCAGTGCGGCCGCCTCGGTGAAAGAGAGCGTGGTCGGTTTCCGGGCGGCGATGCGCTCGTCAACGGCGTGGAAGCGGGCGTTGGCGCCGGAGCGGTCGATCGCCCCCGCGTAGTAGACCTCGTCACCGACCTCGAACAGGTCCACTTCGTCGCCGACCGCGATGACGGTGCCCGCCGCGTCCCATCCGAGCACTTTGGGCTCACCGCGGGGATCGGTGTTCTGACGCACCTTGTAGTCGACCGGGTTGACGGCGATCGCCTCGACCTGCACGAGCAGGTCGTGCGGCTTCGGCCGCGGGACGGGCATCTCGACGTCCACAAGGCTCTCGTCGTCGTCCACCGGCAGGTTCCGGCGGTAGGCGACGGCGGGCATCGTGGTCGGGCTCATGCTCATGCTCTTCTCCATGGTTCGCGGGTTCGGAAGATGTCAGAAGGGCGAGACGGCAACGCGGCTCGGGAGGGTGAAGAGCGCCTTCCCCTCCCGGGCCGCGCGGCCGGCCATGGCTCGGATCAGCTGCTGATGAACTCGAGCAGGTCCTTTTCGAAGGCGGCGCGGTAGGCGCCGAACAAGCCGTGCGGGGCACCCGGGTAAACCTTGAGGGTGGCGTCCTCGACCAGTTCCGCGGTCTTGAGAGCAGCGGCCTGAAAGGGCACGATCTGGTCGTCGTCGCCGTGCGCGACCAGGACGGGGACGTCGATGCGCCTGAGGTCCTCGGTGAAGTCGGTCTCCGAGAACTGCTTGACGCAGTCGTAGGCGGCCTTGGCGCCGACCTGCATGCTCCAGCGCCAGAAGGAGCGGCGGGCGCCCTCGGAGACCGCGGCACCGGGGCGGTTGAAGCCGTAGAACGACTCGCTGAGGTCCCAGTAGAACTGCGAGCGGTCTCCGTCCACGCCGGCGCGGATCCCGTCGAACGCATCGAGGGGTGTGCCTTCGGGGTTGGTCTCGCTCTTGAGCATGACGGGCGGGACGGCCCCCAGCAGGACGGCCTTGCCGACGCGGGAGCTGCCGTGGCGGCCGAGGTAGCGGGTGACCTCGCCGCCGCCGGTGGAGTGGCCGACCAGCACGGCGTCGCGCAGATCGAGGTGCTCGATCAACTCGGCCAGGTCGTCGGCGTAGGTGTCCATGTCGTTGCCGTGCCAGGACTGGTCCGAGCGGCCGTGGCCGCGCCGGTCATGGGCGATGGCGCGGTAGCCGTTCTCGGCGAGCAGGCGGAGCTGCTCGTCCCAGGCATCCGCGTTCAGGGGCCAGCCATGACTGAACACCACGGGCCGCCCGCTTCCCCAGTCCTTGTAGAAGATCCGAGTGCCGTCGGCGGTGGTAATCGTGGACATGGTGAGACCTTTCGGAGGTTGTGCGGTACGAGAAATGAGTGGACAGGGCTCGGCCGGGCCGAGTGGCGCGAACGCCGCGGTGGCGTCTTCGGCCGCTCGCCTGGGAAGGGTCATGTGCGGGCGCGGCTCCACGGCAGGGCGGCCAGGACGGTGCGGAGGGCGATGCCGCCGATCAGCAGGGTGATCGCGGTCAGGGTGAGGTAGCCGTACACCAGGTGGCCGGGCGGGTGGAGGATGTGGAGCCAGTGCAGGGCGCTGGTGGCCACGGCGGCCCAGGAGAAGGTGAACGCCCAGAAGCTCGGCGCGAACGGCAGCCGTGCGAATGCCGGCAGCAGCCGGAGTTGCGCGGTGACCATCAGGACGCCGTAGCCGGCCAGGATCGCGGCGAAGGCGTCCAGGTGCCGGCCGTTGAGCGCCAGGTAGGCCATGGTCGCCACGGCCGCTGGCGCCACCTCGATCGCCAGCGTCGGGTACAGGGGCGGTGGGAGGGGCGGGCCGAACAGCAGCCGCGCCAGGATCATCGAGCCGAGGATGAGCCAGCAGATCAGGCCGAGGCCGAGCATCGCGTAGCCGAGTCGCGGCTGCCCGACCGCGGCCGCGCCGGCCGCCGCGACCAGGCCGCCCGCCACCGTCGGCAGGAAGTATCCGGGGTGCAGCCGCTCGAAGGCGAGCGGCCCGTAGATCCACTGGCCGGTGAACCAGCCGCCGAGCAGCACCGTCGCGACCAGGAACACGTCGAAGACCACGGTTCCGGTGCGGTGGGCGTACGGATGGAGGCCCTGCGCCGCGAGCAGCATCGGCGTGATCATCGCGAGCGAGGCGAAGGGCCCGGCGGTGGGATCGGTGAGATCGGCGGCGAACCTGCCGGGCGCCGACAGGGCGTACCGTGCGTACCGGACGACGAAGACCGCCCACAGCACCGCGGCGACCGCCAGCAGCATCCGCCCGATCCACAACGGGGTCTGCCCGTCGTGCGCCGCGACCAGCCAGGTGCCCGCCAGCCCGGCGACGCCGAAGGGCATGCCGAAGAAGTTCAACGGCACCCTGCGGATCGCAGTGGTCGTGTCGTCCACGTCGGGAGGCATCGTGGCTCCTTGTCACACAGATAGGTGCAGGTCAGCGTCCAGCCCAATGTGCCGCAGCGCTTTACCGAAGCCTTAAGTCGAATGACTTGCGACCCTGGCGGGAGGTGATGGTCGGCGATTCGGCCAATGCGGGAACGTGCGTCCAGGTCCCCGGTGGCGGACATCTCGCCGGTCCAGGCTGTGGCAGGCAGGCGAGTCCGCGCGTGATCTCTGCTGCCCCGTCGTCCGTCGTGCGGCCCCGGCTCAGGCGAGGAAGCGGACGGTTTCCAGGAAGAACAGGTAGAGGAAGTCCTCGTCGTCGTTGACGCCCGGTGTGGGAGCGGTGTTGAGCGGCCGCAGGGGGCGGTCAAGACCGGTGCCACAAACGCTCCACTCGCAACGGCCATGCTCGGTTGAGAGGAACGCGCGTTACCCGCGGTACCGCCGAGCCACCGAAAGCACTCTGCAAGCCGCCCCGTCCGGACGGCTCCCCTCGGCGCGGATGCTCCCACCGCTCCGGCCATCCCTCCACTGAGGGGCGGTCACGGCTCTCTTGGAGAACCCATGACGATCGTTACGCACCAGACCGCTCCCACGCAGTTCGTCGAGGCCGACGGCGTCCGCTACGCCTTCCGTCGGCTGGGCCGGGGAGGGGAGGCCCCGCTGGTGCTGCTGCAGCACTTCACAGGGAACCTCGACAACTGGGATCCGGCCCTGGTCGACGCACTGGCCGCGCGCCGGGAGGTCGTCCTGGTGGACTATCCCGGCGTCGCCTCCTCCACCGGCACTCCGGCCACCACGGTGGCCGAGATGGCCCGCCAGGTGATCGCCTTCACGGTGGCGCTCGGCCTCGACCGCATCGACCTGCTCGGCTTCTCCATCGGCGGGTTCGTGGCCCAGGACATGGCTCTGGTGCGGCCGCGGCTGATCCGCCGACTGGTCCTGGCCGGCACCGGCCCCAAAGGCGCGCCGGGCATGCACGGCTGGCGCCAGGACATCGAAGAGCACGCCCGCGCCGAGGCGCCCACCGGTGAGGACCTGCTCTACATCTTCTTCGCCCACACCGAGACCAGCCAGGTCAAGGGCCTGGAGTTCCTCGGCCGCCTCATGCGGCGCACCGACGACCGCGACGTGCCGAGCAGCCTGCGGTCCCGCGACGGGCAGTACGACGCCGTCCTGGAGTGGGGCGTCCCGGACCACGCGGCCCTCCAGCGCCTCACCGGGATCCAGTGCCCGACGCTGATCATCCAGGGCGACGGTGACCTGATGATCCCCACCAAGGTCAGCCACCTGATGACCGGCCTCATTCCGGACGCGCGGATCCGCATCTACCCCGACTCCGCTCACGCCTTCCTCTTCCAGTACCCGGCCGAAGTGGCCGAGGACGTCAACGAGTTCCTCGGCTGACGGCGGCCCGCCGTTGCGAGCCGGCCGTAGACCCGCGGTTCCGGCCCGCGCCCTTCGGCGGGGCGCCGTGGGAGATCAAGGGCCATCCCGGGGCCCTGAACGACGACCCACCACACCGTCTTCACCCCCGATCGGATCGCGTGGAGATGGCCCACGGGAAGGAGCTCCGCAACTTTCGGGAGTCCTTCGCGGGCCACGAGCTGGCGACGCCGTGGACCCGCCTGCAACTGGCCTGTTTCTCCGGCAGCGCCATGTGGACCTACCTCGCCGAGCCGATCTCCCTGACCTTTCCGGGGGTGCGGACCGAGGAAGCCGACCCGTGGACCGAGGACGGCGAGAGGTTCCGCCGCCTGCACGTGGTCTTCCTCGCGAGCGTCGGCACCCTCAGCACCGAGGAGATGCTCTACGTCGTCGATGCCGACGGGGGCGGGGCCTGGGGCGTCACTCCCCGCCATGGGGCACCGGGAGCGTCCGGTCCCGCCGGCGGCCACAAGGCGAGGTGCGCGCGGCGGCCGCGTGGCGGTGGCCACCGACCCGCCGCGCGGGCGCTCGGTCCGGAGCCTCGTCCCGGCCCAGTTCGGCGGCGTACACCCGGATGAGGTCGTGGATTCCGTATAGGTCGCGCTCCAGAACGGTGACCAGCCGGGTGCGTACCAGCTCCGCCAGCGCGGCGCGGGCCGCGCGCGGTGTCATCCTCGCGAGGTCGGCCACCGCCTCGGTGGAGATCTCCGGGCCTACGTGCAGTGGAAGCAGCCGGAACACACGGGCCGCCTGCGGGCTCAGCGCGCCGTAGGACCAGGAGAAGGCGCCCCGCACACCGTTCGTGAGATCGTCGTCGCCGAACCCGTCCAGGCTCTGCCCGGTCTCACGCAGCTCCGCCGCCATGCGCGACAGCGGACGCCCGGGGGTGCCCGCCATGCGCGCGGCCACAGCCGCCAGGGCCAGCGGCAGGCGGCCGCACCGCTCGACGATCTCTTCGACCGCTGCGAGGTCCGGAGCGGGACGGCGATCGTCGATCCGCCGTGTGAAGCACGAGGCGGCCTCCTGGAGGGATGGCACGTCCAGGGTGAGCAGGTGCGCGCCGTTCGCCGCGGCCAGGCCGGTCAAGCGGCTGCGGCTGGTGACCACGACCGCGCACTCGCCCATACCGGCCAGCAGCGGTCGCACCTGCGCGACATCGCGCGCGTTGTCGAGGACGACGAGCACCCGCCGTCCGGCGAGGACGCTGCGGTACAGCGCCGCCCGCATGTCCAGGGCGACGGGAATGTGCTGCCGGGGCACGCCCAACGCGCTCAAGAAGCCATGGAGTACCTCGGACGGGTCCGCGGAGACGCCCATGGGGCTGAACCCGCACAGGTCCGCGTACAACTGCCCGTCGGGGAAGGCCACGGCGACCCTGTGGGCCAAGTGGACGGCCAGCGCGGTCTTGCCGATTCCGGGCATGCCGTCGACCGCCAGCACGCGGGGGGCTCTGTCGCGTCGCCCGACCAGGTCCGCAGCATGCGCGAGGGCCTGCCGGCGTCCGGTGAAACACGGCAGGTCCGGCGGGAGCTGCGCCGGCACGGCCAGCGGGACCGGCCGGGGCACGGCCGGAGCAGACTCCGGTGACCCAGGATCACCGGAGTCTCCCGTCCGCTGGACGACGACCGCCTCCTGGCGGAGGATCCTGTCGTACGCGGCGCGCAGCTCCGCGCCGGGATCGACACCGAGCTCCTCCGCCAGGCGCAGCCGGGTCTCCTGGAACAGGGCCATCGCCTCGGCCTGCTTGCCGTCGGCCGCCAGGACCAGCGACAGGTTCGCCAGCAGCGACTCGTCCAGCGGATGGCGCTCGGCGGCTTGCCGCAGTACCAGCAGCACGGCACCGGGACGGGCACATCGCAGGGCGGCGCCGGCCGCCTCGCACACCACGGAGGTGTACTCGTGCTCGATCATCTCGAAGGCCGGGTGGGCACCCGCGGCGGGATCGAGGCCGGCGGCGCACTGTCCCCGCCGGAGGTCCAGCGCCGTCGTGAACAGGTCCACCGCGTCCGACGCGTGGTCCTTCCCGGCCGCGTTCCTGGCCCGTCCCACCAGATCGCGGAATTCGAGGAGATCCGAACAGCTCGCATCGACCCGCAGCAGATAGCCGTCGGCCCGCCGGACCAGCCACCGCCCAGGCGCCCGGGGCGGCAGGTCCGGTTCGAGGAGCCGCCGCAGCGCGCCGACGTAGCGGTGCACGGCGTTGGCCGCACTCGCGGGAGGTTCGCCGTCCCACAGCAGGCCGGTGAACTCACCGAGGCCGACGGGACGGCCCGGCCGCGCCAGCATGGCGGCCAGGACCAGACGCTGCTGCCGCGGTCCGAGCGCCAGTTCCGTGCCGGCGCGCCAGGCGCGTACCGGTCCCAGCACGGAGAACCGTACGGCGGAGCCTCGCGATGCGAGCGGATCCGTCACCTGAATCGCCTCCACTCCCGCTGATACCCGGCCTGTCCCGGGCCCGCTGACATCGTGTGAGGCGATGCGGCCGCGGCCATACGGCAGATGACTGGCCGTCGGGCCATGACCCGGTCCGGTCATGGCGGCACGAGCCCGCGCGGGACGAAGATGACGTGCCTGAGTCATGCACTCGCCGGCACCCTGCGGCGATGCTCGGTAGTACCCGTCCGTGTGACGCCAAGTCCGCGGACCCGTCGGACGGCCACGGGCTGACCGGCGGAAACGCCCGTGAGGGCGCGAGCGACGCAAATGGGGGAAGGCAATGATCACCTCCGGTGGGGCGCTGCCCGGCCGACCCGAACGGCCCCCGGCCGCCGGGGCCCGGCAGGCCGGGGACGGCCCGCTGATCGGCCGCGGTGCCGAGCAGGCGCGGATCGAGGCGAGTCTGCGCGGGAGCGGACCGTCGATCCTGCTGCTCCTGGGCGAGACCGGCAGCGGCAAGTCGGCTCTGCTGCGGTACGGAACGCAGGCGGCCGAGGCCGAGGGCCGGTTGGCCGTCGCCACGGCCGGTGGCGCGCCGGGCGAGTTGGACGTCCTGCTCGCCGTCCTTCGTCAGCTGGCGGAGTCGGGCATCGAACCGCCGGGCCGCGCGATCTGGCAGATCCTCCACGAGGACCCGGACGGGTCGGCGGAGCCCGGGGAGCCGCCCGCGGTCCGCAGGCGGCTGGCCGCGTTCGCCTTCCTGGAGGCGGTCTGCCGCCGCCGTCCGGTGATGATCGCCGTGGACGACGTCCGTCCGGCGGACTCGGAGTCGCTGGCCGTGCTGATGTTCATCGCCCGGCGGCTGCCCAGCCGCAGCCTGGTACTGCTTCTCGCGTCCGGCGGCCTCGCGCCCTTTCCGCGGTCGGCCGTGGAGGAGGTGTCGCTGTGCCGGCTGGCGCCGCTCGGGGACGCGGACGCCGCCGCGCTGCTGGACCGGGGGCCGTCCGCTCCCACCGGCAGGCTCAGGGGCGAGATCCTGCGGCGTTCCGCCGGCAACCCGCTCGCCCTCATCGAGCTCAGCGCGGCAGCGCGCACCGGCGCCGGCACGCCGTGGAGCCTGGGGATCACCGAGCGGGCCGCCGCGGCATTCGCCGGTCCGGCCGCCGGCCTGCCGGCGGACACCCGGCGGCTCCGGCGGTACGCCGCGGCGGGTGAGGAAGAGGACTTGAGCACGGTCCTGACCGCCGCCGGTGCGGGTCTGGAGGACTGCCGTCCCGCCGAGGAGGCCGAGCTGATCGCCGTGATCGGCGGCGAGTTGACGTTTCGCCATCCGATGCTGTCCACCGTGCTCTATTTCGGCGCCCCTGAGCGGGAGCGCCGCCGGGCCCACGCCCGGCTGGCGGCCGTGCTGCCGGCCGGATCGGGACGGCACGCCTGGCACCTGGCGAACGCGGCGCCGTCCACGCCGGGCCTCGACATCGCCGCACTGTTCGAGCGGGCCGCCGACGCGGCCGTCCGCGAACGCCGCTACCTCCATGCGGCCGATGCGCTGCATCGCGCCGAAAAGGCGAGCCCGGCCGCCCGCGATGCCGGCGACCGCTATGCCCGGGCCGCGGCGGAAGCGGCCAGGGGCTGCGACATGGAATGGTGCCGTGAGCTGTTCGACGGCGTCCTGGCGCTGACCGACGACCCGGAGGTGCTCGCCAAGGCCGCGATCGGGATCGCTTACCAGGTGATGACCCATCCGTACGAGACGACGATCGGGATGGTCGACAGGCTGCTCGACGCCGGCGTCCAGGACCGCGGCGTGGCCGTGTATCTGCTGTCGATGGCGTCGTCCACCGTCTTGATGCACGGCGCTCCGGACGCGCTGCCCGCGCTGCGCCGCCTCGTCGAGCGGATCGAGGACGCCACGCTCCACGACGGACGCAACGGAACCGGCGGCGCGGTACCGCAGGACGGGTCCGAGTACATGCTCGCCTACGCGCAGGCGGTGGCCGACCCGGCCGGGTGGGTCCGCGCGCCCGGGCCCCTGCGCGCGTCGCCGCTCGTCCGGCCGGCCAGCGGCGAACGAGAACTGTTCCGGCTGCTGAACGGCGGTGCCATCGCGTGGTTGGTGGACGACCCGCACATCGCGGCCGACTACTCGCGCCGCGCCCTCGCGCTCCTGCGTTCGCAGGACTCCATCGCCACTGCACCCGGCACCTTCGTCATGTTCGCCGAGAACCTGATCGAAATGGGGCTGTGGGAGGAGGCGAGCGCGGTCCTCGACCAGGCCGGCCATGTGCTGGCAAGCGGCGGCTTCACCCTCCTGCACGCCGCGTCGACGGCGCAGCGAGCGACGCTGCTGACAAGGCGCGGACGGCTCTCGCAGGCGCGGAGGGCGCTGGCCGGCATCTCGGACTTCGCCGTGCACGACAGTCGGCTGGTCCGGTGCCTGGGCCACCGGGCCGCCGGGCAACTCGCGGCGGCGGAAGGCGATGCCGCGGGCGCCGCCGACCACTTCCTGGCGCTGTTCGAGCCTGACGGCCGGCCGGTTCACCACCACTTCGCCCCCCGGTCGGTGACCGAACTGGTGCACGCCACCATGGCGGCCGGACGACCGCAGGCGGCGTCCGGCCCGCTGGCGGCGGTGGCTCGCTCGGCCGAGGTCAACGGCCCGGTCCGCGGCCCCTGGCTGCTGAGGCATGCGCGCGCCCTGCTCGGCTCGGACGCCGATGCCGAGCGGGAACTGCGCTCGCTGCTGGACGAACCGGCAGCGAGGCGCTGGCCCTACCACTACGCCGTCGCCGAAGTGGATTATGCTCGGGCGCTGCGTGCGCAGCGCCGGTTCGTCGAGGCGCGCACGGTCCTCACCTCCGCGCTCAACACCTTCACCAGGCTCGGTGCCTCCAGGGACGCCGCCGACGTGCAGAGCACGCTGCGAGCCTCCGGGGTCCGCTCGCAGAACCCCGGCTTCAGCACCGCCGCCTTCGACCGGTTGACCGCACAGCAACAGCAGATCGCGCGGCAGGCGGCCCGAGGACTGACCAACCGCGCGATCGGCGAGCTTCACGGCCTGTCCCCCCGCACCATCGGCTCGCACCTGTACAAGATCTACCCGCTACTGGGCGTCGTCCGCCGGGACCAGCTGCACGAGGTGATTCCGCGATGACGGCCGCCTCGGCGCCCCGTCCGGCCGGAAGGCCCAGCGCCCGACAGGCGCCGGTGCACACCACCGCAGACCTGCTCGGACGCGCGGCGCAGGAAAAGGTCCTGGCCGAGGTGCTCGCACCCGGCCGCCGGATCGGGGCGGCGGTCGCGGTGGCCGCAGACCCCGGCATGGGCGCCTCAGCGCTGCTCGCCCGCGCCGCGGTCATCGGCGGGCGCGCGGGATACCGCGTCCTCCGCGCGGCCGGTCACCACGATGAGCAGGCGCACGAGGGAGCGGGGGCGCACCAGATCCTGAAGCGGCTGCTCGACGGCCTCCCCGACCTCCAGCCCGCCCGGCGGTCCTCGGCCCGCCGCCTGGGAGTCGAGTCGGCGACGAGGCCGCAGACGGCGCCGGCCGAGGAGATGGCGATCCTCTTCGCACAGGCGGCGCGCCACGCGCCGGTACTGGTGGTCATCGACGACCTTCATCTGTTCGACGGCCTGTCGCTGCAGGTGATGGACGACCTCATGAAGCGGCTGGAGAGCCTGCCGGTCGTCTTCGTCCTGGCGGCGCGTCGCCACGCCGCGCAGGACGTGCTCCCCGGGAGCGCGGTTCGGGTGGAGTTGGAGGAGCTGTCGGAAGCCGACGCGGCGGCGCTGCTGGCCCGCCAACCGGCCCGGCCCGTCGGCCGCGGACGGCTCGAGGTGCTCAGGACCGCCGGCGGCAACCCGGCGGCGATCATCGAGCTGAGCCGGATCGCTGCGACGGCGGGAACCGACAACCTCAGGCGGCTGCCGCTTCGGCAGATCGCCGACCTTCGCCAGCGTTACGCCGCCGCGCTCGGCTCGTTGTCACCGCAGGTGCTGCGGCTGGTGACCTACGCCAGCCTTCAGATCGGCGGCGAGGATCCGGCCGCCCTGCTCAAGGCCACGGAGCTGGCCGGACCGGGCTGGGGCCACGACGTCTTGGACGCAGCCGTGAGGGCGGGGCTCCTCGACGTCCGCGGCGGCCACGTCGTCTTCTGCGATCCTCTCGCGGAAGTAGCGGTGCGCACCGGCCTGGTCGCGGCGGAGCGGGCGCGGATCCACCGGGATTTCTGCGCGGTGGTGCCTCATGGCTCACTTGTGCACGCACTGCACCAGGCAGCGGCGGCCACCGGCCCCGACGAGGCCGCCGCAGCGGCCCTGGAGAACAGCGCGCGACCGGCCCGGCAGGAGCATCCGTTCCTGTCCACCGTGGCCCTGCAGTGGGCGGCGGAACTGTCCACCGACACCGTTTCGGCAGTCCAGCGCAGGCTCAAGGCGCTGCGCGGCGCCGCGGCGCTCGGTCAGACCGCCTGGGCGCGCGGCCTCGCCGCGAGCCTCGCCCAGGCCACGATGACGAGCGAGCAGGCAGCGCCGTTCAACTACGATCTGGCGCTGGCGGTCTCGCGCTCGGGCCACCAGCGGGAAGCGATGGACCTGCTTCTGAACGACGTCCCGAACCGTCCGCCGCGGAACCGCGCGGACGCGCTTCTGCTGGCCACGGCGGCGGGCGTCATCGCGAACGCCTCAGGTCTGGAGGATCATCGGCGCAGACTGCCGGACCTGGTGCGCAGGGCGAGGCGGCTGCCCCCGACCCCCGCCGGTGATGACCATCCGCTCGCCTCCTTCGACGAATCGGCGTTGTATGCCGCCGTGGCGAGCGGCGACGGAGCGGACGTCTCGCCGAGCGGAGTGACACCGCCGACCGCTACGGCCCGCGGTCCGGTCACGTCCGCCCTGCTGAACGCCCACGCAGCCGACCGGGCCGGTGACCTGGACCTGGCCGTGCGCCTGCGCCTGTCCGCGCTCGACGGGACCCGCGCGGCAGGCACCACGGCCGCCGCACCCGAGATGTGGCTCCCGCTGCTGACCGATCTCCTGGATCTGGGACGGTGGTCACAGGCCGCAGCGCTCCTGGACGAGGCGGACACGGTCCGGGCACGAGCCGACCTGCCTCTACTGCACCTGGAGCTCACCGCAGTCCGGGCAGTTCTGGCCGGACTGCAAGGAAACGCCGATCAGGCCCGCTCGCTCGCCGAGTCGGTATGGCCGATCCTCGACCTGCAGCAGAACGCCCGGCTGCACGACCCCCTCGCACGGGCCCTCGGCCTCGCCGCGCTCGAACGGGGCGAGTTCGACACCGCCTACCGGTACTTCCGCCGGCGCTTCGACCGCGACGGGAGGGCACGGACCCCCGACCACATCGGCCGGGCCCTGGTGGATCTGGCGATGACGGCCGTACGGGCGGGCGAGCAGGACAACGCCGTCGCCGTCCTCGCCGGCTACCGCCCGCCGGTGGGTGGGAACGAGCCGCTACACTCCGCCGTCCACCACGCGACCGCTCTTCTCCACGAGGACGAGGCCACCGAGCGCAACTACCGCCAGGCCGTGCAAGATCCTCCGGTCGCCTTCGGGCCGTGGAGCCAAGCGCTCGCCCGCTACCACTTCGGGGTCTGGCTCCGCAGACAGCGCCGGTACCGCGACGCCCGCGCCCAGCTCAAGCCCGCAGTGGCGGTGCTGGAGTCCCTCGGCGCGGCCGGCTTCGCCGTCAAGGCCCGGGCGGAACTGCAGGCGGCGGGCGACGAACCCGCCGGCGCCGCGCACCCGGTCGATCGCGCGGTGCGGCTGTCCGGCCTGACGCCGCAGCAGCGGCAGGTCGCCGTCCTGGCGGCCCAGGGCCTGGGCAACAAGGAGATCGCCGCTCGCCTGCTGCTCTCGCCCCGGACCGTCGGGACCCACCTTTACAACGCCTACGCGAAACTGGGGATCAGCAACCGATCGCAACTGCGCGCCGCGCTCGGCACGGCGGAGATGCAGCTGATCGGGTGACCGCGGACACAACGGCCCCTTCGGCAGGCGGGCGTGCCGGTACGCTCGCCCTGGCCCGGTAGAATGCCCTGACCTGGGAACTTGCGGCGCGTTCTGCGGCATCCGCGGTTCTCGGACGTCACCGGACAGCCGCTTCTCGCCCGTGAGGCCGGCCGGTGGGGACGCGCGCCCGCCGGCGGGACCGCGTGCCCTCGCGGCCTCTCGCCGACCGAAGGGAGTGCTGCGAACGGGACGACCGTCATCAGCACGTCGCGGAGGAACAGATGGCACAACGGGTGGTCGCCGGGCCGGGTGGGCCCGCCTGGGCAGTTCCCCGAGCCCCGTTGCCGGCGCCCCGTCCAGGCGCTCGTCCGGTGCTGTGACGGGCTTCCCCGCGACACCGCTGCGCGGACGGGAAGCCGAGTTGGCCGCGCTCCTGGACCGGGTGACCGATCTCCTGCACGGCAGCGGCGGTGTCGCCGTCGTCGAGGGCGAACCGGGCTCCGGCAAGTCCCGGCTGCTCGAGGAGATCAGAACTCACGCCGAGCGGGCCGGCGCCCGCTGCTTCCGCGGTTCCGGCGACCCCGACGGACACGCCGTGGCGTACAAGCCGCTCCTCGAGGCGCTGCTGACCGGTCCGGACCCGATTCTCGACCCGGCCGCCCTGCGGCCCATGACCGCCCCCGACCAGCGGTTCTGGTTGCTTCTCGAGCTCCAGGAGCGGCTGGAGCTGGCGTCCCGCGCGACCCCGCTCGTGGTGCTCATCGACGACGTCCAGTGGTGCGACCCGGCCACGCTGAACGCGCTGGAGATCCTGCCCGACCGGCTGGCCGACCAGGCCGTGCTCTGGATCCTGGCCACCCGCCCGATCCAGCGGACGGCGGCGATCGCCGGCCGCCCGGTCGTCCGGCTGGCCCCCCTCGACGAGGAGGCGGTGGCCCAACTCGCCGCCGACGTGCTGGCCGCCCCGGCCGCCCCGGCCGTGCTGGAGCTGGCCCGGCGCACCGAAGGGCGTCCGCTGCTGCTGGTCGAGCTGCTGCGCGGCATGGCGGAGGAGGGGACCGTCGTCGTCCGGGACGGCACCGCCCGGCTGGTCGACGAGCACACCATCCCCCGCAGGTTCCAGGCATCGGTCAAGCACCGGCTGGACCGGCTCTCCGCGCCGGCCAAGCGCAGCCTGCAGGTCGCTGTGGTGCTGGGCCGGTCCTTCACCGTCGCCGAACTCGCCGAACTCCTCGACGTGACGCCCGCCGAGCTGATCGAGCCGCTGGACGAGGCCATCGCCGCGGACTTCCTGCTCGACGCCGGCCGCGCGCTGGCCTTCCGCCACGATCTGATCCGCGAGGCGATCGGCGCCACCCTCCCGGCCACGGTGCGAGACGCGCTGCGCCGGCAGGCCATCGACATCCGCCTGAACCACGGCGGCAGCCCGACCGCGGTCGCCACCGCGCTGTCGCAGACCGCCGTGTCCGGCGATCGGCGCGCGATCGCGCTGTTGCGGGAAGCGGCCGCGGAACTCGCGGCGACCGCCCCGGTCACCGCGGCGACGCTGAGCCGCAGAGCCCTCGACCTGGCGGGCCCCGCCGGTCCCGACCGGCCGGTGCTGGTCGGGGAGACCGTCCTGCTGCTCCTGCAGGCAGGGCGGGCCACCGAGGCCAAGTCCTTGGCCGACACCGCACTCGGCGGCCTGCTCCCGCCCGAGGAGGAGGCCCGGTTGCGGCTGACCGTCGCCCGCCTCTGCGGCCAGTACTCGTGGGCCGAGGCGGTCCGCCAGAGCAGGATCGGCGCCGCCCTGCCGGGTATCAGCGCCTCGACAAGGGCACGCATGCTGGCGATGCAGGCTCTGAGCCTGGCGGCATATGGCGACGTCCCGGGGACCGTCCGTGTCGCCGACGAGGCCCTGCGCACGGCCAGGAGCGCCGGCGACGGCGTCGCGGAGTCCTCCGCGCTCTTCGACCAGTCCGTCGTGCACTTCTTCAAGGACGACTGGGGGCGTGCGGCGGCCCTGCAGAAGGAGGCGGAGGCCACCGCCGACCGCTCCGGCGTCTCGCGGTCGGTATGGGTCCAGGAATCGTGCTGGACCGCTCTGCTCATGAGCGCGGTGGGCGATGTGGAAGGTGCCCTGCGCGTCAGCACCGCCGGTATCGGCGACGCCAGCGAGCACGGCCATGCCGGCGCGCTCTGCCTGTGGGCGATGCATCGGTGCCGCATACTGCTGGACGCCGGCCGGCTCGCCGACGCGCGGGCCGAGGGCGAGGGAGCGCTCGCCATGTCGGAGGACCTCGGCATCGGCGCCGTCGACGCCCTGGTTCGCTATTCCCTGGGGGTCGTCGCCGTGCGCACCGGGGACGAGGAGGGCATCCACCGGTGCATCGCCGACGCCGAGCGGATGATGGCTTACGAGGCGCCCGCCATGCAGCGCATCGGCGCCTGGCTGGCGGCCCAGGCCGCGGACGCCGCCGGCGACCCGGTGAGGGCTCTGGAGCTGACCGCGGCGGGCAGAGCGGACTTCGGCGCCCTGCCCGTCTCCCTCGCCAACCCGGCCGACCCCGCGGACGAGCTGGCCTATGCGCGGATCGCACTGCGCGCCGGCGACCGGGACGCGGCGGCCGCGGCCGTTGCGGTGACCGAGCGGCGGGCCCGCGCCAACCCTCAGTTCCCGCTGCTGACGGCGATCGCGGCCCACGGCCGCGCGCTCGTCGACGGCGACCCCTACGGAATGGCGCGCTCGGCCGACCTGCTGGCCGCCTGCGAGCGGCCCCTCGTTCGCGCCGCCGGAGCGGAGGACGCCGGCGCGGCACTGGCCGGCGTGGACCGCCGGCGAGGCGTGGCGCTGCTCACCGACGCCCTCGAACTGTACGCCGAGGCCGGGGCCGAACTGGACGCGTCAAGAGTCCGTGACCGGCTCCGGAGCCTCGGCGCCGGCGGGCAGCGCACCGGGGCGCCGCGCCCGGGCGGAGGCTGGGCCGCCTTGTCCGAATCCGAACTGAGAGTCGTCCGCCTGGTCGCCGAAGGAGCCACCAACCGGCAGGTCGCGCAGCAACTGGTGCTGTCCCCGCACACGGTCAACAACCACCTGCGGCACGTCTACGCCAAGCTCGACGTCAGCTCCCGAGTCGAGCTCACCCGGATCGCGCTCAGCCATGACCTCGGCGAGCACATCTCCTGATCCCCGCAGTGTCCGTGATCGAGCCCATGGGGGACCTCCGGCCACCACAACCCGCGCGCGTGACCGAGGCCCACCACCCACTACGAGACGAGATCGTTCTTCTTGCCCTTCCATACGTCCGGCCGTTTGCCGGTCGGCAGGACCGTGGGCCGGGACACGACCCTCGAAGCCTGCGGCGGTGCTGAACGTGGCGGTTCCGGCGGCCTGGGCGTCGTTGGCGGCGGTCGTCTTACGGCTGCCGGTTCGTGGCGTCGAGCTGCCGCTCGATCCCGGCGATGCCGACTTCGGCGGCCGCTCTGGCCAGGACCGGTTTGCGGGAGAGGTAATCCGGCCAGGTGAGGGCGGTCCAGTACTCGCCGTAGGCGGCGCGGATGTCGGAGTCCGGTGGCAGCGAAGCCCGGTTGATCTGGGTTTTGGCGGTGGACAATGCTCGGCGGTCGAAGGAGGCCAGCCGTGCGGCGATGCGGTCGACGAACGCGTCGAGGTCGGCGTCGGGCATGGTCCGGGTGACCCAGCCGTATCGCTCGGCGGTGTCGGCGTCGTAGTCGTAGCTGGTCAGCACCGCTTCCAGGGCGCGGTCGCGGCCGATGAGCCGGGGCAGCCGCTCGGTTCCGCCGCCGCCGGGCACGATCCCGGCGCCGACCTCGGGCTGGCCGAACAGGGCGTGCTCCCGGCTGGCGTAGCGCAGGTCGCAGGCCAGCGCCAGCTCGTTCCCCCCGCCTCTGGTCCGGCCGCGAATCGCCGCGATGCTGATGAAGGGGGCCTTGGCGAGCCGCAGGACCAGGTCGGTCCACATGGGCGTGATCGGGTCGGCGGGCAGGACGGGGAAGTCCTCGGCGATGCCGAGGTTGAAATGGTTGACGAAGAAGCCCGGCTCGCTGCTGGCGAGGATGGCGACCTTGACGTCGGGGTCTGTTTCCAGTTCGGTGACGGCAGCATGCAAGGCGGTCACGGTAGGCGGGTCGACGAGGTTGGCCGGTGGGTTGGAGTAGGTGATCGTGGCGATCTCGGGAGTGGTCCGCTCCAGAGTGATGGGGCCGGACGGCGTCATGGCAGGTCCTTCGGTCGGGGAAGCGCACGGACACGTCTGACCTGGTGGCATGGCTGATGCCGGCCACCGGCCAGGAGCGATCCAAGAGGCGGATTGTCCTCTGGTTTCCTTGCGGGGTATTTCCGGGCGTTGAGTGCGGGTGAGCCCTCAGCGGATAAAGATCGTTCGGTCGATCGCCCAACGATGACATCCCCGCCGGGCCGGGCCGTGGGCGCCTTCGGCGCTCCCGATCCGCTCCGAGGGGATGGATGTCGCGGTCCGCATCGCCCTTCTCTCTTGGACGGCGCGTCAGGCCGAGGCGGCCGACAGGTCCCGCTTGACGGCCCGCGTGGTGTCGTCGGCGAGGATCTCCGGCTGGCCGCTCTCGATGCCGCGCAGGATCTGGGCGGCCACGTCGACCGGGTCGGCCTTGTCCATGGGGATGCCGGCGGCCATGTCGGTGTCCATGAGGCCGACATGCAGGGCCGTCACCCCGATGCCGCGGGGCGCCAACTCCTCACGGACCGCATTGGTCTGCGCCCACGCCGCCGCTTTGGCCGCCGCGTAGGCCCCGAACCCGGCCGGGTGCCACCACGACAGGACGGACAGGACGTTGACCACTGTGCCACCGCCGTTCCCCTCGATGACCGGGGCGAAGGCCCGGGTCACCGCGAGAGGGCCGAAGAAGTTCGTCTCCAGCTCCAGCCGCACCGTCGCCAGGTCTCCGGAGACCAGAGGCGTCCCGGTGGAGATCCCCGCGTTGTTCACCAGCAGCGTTACGTCCGCGGCCTCGGCGGCCGCCGCCGCGACCGACTCGGCGTCGGTCACGTCCAAGCGCAGCGGGACGACGCCCGGCAGGTCCACGCTCTCGGGACGGCGCGCTGCGGCGTACACCTTCGCTCCGCGCTCGACCAGCTGGGCGGCCAATTGCCTGCCCAGTCCCCGGTTGGCGCCGGTGACCAGGGCGACCGCACCCTTCAGTTCCATGCTCGCTCCCACGGCTCGTTTGGATTATGTTCGTAATCTAAACGGAAGAGTACGATAGAAGTCGACCGACATCCAAATCGAGGGGGGCCGATGGGGCGCGTATCGCGCACGCAGGCACAGGAGAACCGGCGGCGGGTCGTCGAGACGGCCTCGCGGCTGCTGCGGGAACAGGGCACGGCGGTCAGCGTCGCCGACCTCATGAAGGCCGCCGGGCTGACCCACGGCGGGTTCTACAAGCAGTTCGCCTCCAAGGAGGCCCTGGTCGGCGAGGCCACCGCCCACGCCTTCGAAGACCTCGCCCGGCAGCACGCCGAGACGCGTGCCCGGCATGAAGCAGACCCCGCCGAACTCCGTGAGGCCGTCGTCGACGCCTACCTCTCGGCCGCCCATCGCGACGCCCCGGCCACCGGCTGCCCGGTCGCCGCCCTCGCCACCGACATGGCCCGCGAACCCGGCAACGCCGAGGCCCACCGCATCTACGCCGAAGGCGCGGCCGCGTTCGCCGCCTTCCTCGGCACGGACGACGAAGACGGCCTCACCCGCCTCTGCACCATGATCGGCGCGCTCACTCTCGCCCGCGCCACCAAGAACACTGCGCTGTCCGACCAGATCCTCGCCGCGGCACGCAATTCCCTCAACGGCCCCCGCGACCAAGAAGGCGACCCAACGCCCGGGTCCTGAAAGCCGTCCCGTGGCGGCGGACGATCAAGATCGTTGTTCTCGGCGAGGCCCCTCACGCTGCGGCGAGCACTACCGCTACTCGGGGAACGCGCAGGTGGCCATCGACGCTGACAGCCAGCTGGTGGTCATGGCCGGACGCCCGGTGCCGGGCAAATACAACGGCTGCACCGCCTGCCGCAATGCGGGCGCGGAACAGGGCATGCGGGGTGCGCGCGTGACAGCGGACGATGGCTACCAGGGAAACCGGTAGGCCATCATGCCCGTCTGGCGGCCCGGCCGATGGCTTCGAACCGCCGACCGGTAGCGTGCACTCAACGCCGTCCACAAATGGTTGGACACCCGCGTCGAGCAGGCCTTCACTCACACGAAGTGGTGGAACATCCTGCCCAACTGCCGCCGCAAACGCGACGGCGTCCACCACGACACCCGCAACAGGATCGCCCTCATGCGCAACTTGGCGATGGCCGGCTGAGCCACCCCTGAAGCAGCAGATCACCGGCAGCACGCCGGTCGCGCTTCTCCACCATTGCGGGACAACTTTTAGCCGAGGCGATCGGATCGAGGCTGCCCGGGGCGGGCCGACAGCTGTGCCGCCTCTATCCGCGTGCCCTGCTCACCCGCGCTCCCCTTCCGCCCAGCCGTGGGTCACGCGGAAGGTTGACTGATGCACCGTTCCCTGGACGTGACCGGGGAGGACTCTTTGACAGAGCGTCATGGGCCCGGCACGGCGTTTCCGGCGAACGTGATCTATCCACCGGGACGAACGGCGCTTTCTGGCCGTGAGTCCGCGGCTGCTGGCTCCCCTTGTGGCTCCCGAGCACCGCTCGAGGAGCCACAAGGCGACTCTAGTTTAGCCCTCTGACCTGCATAAACTCTGTCGGGACGGCGGGATTTGAACCCACGACCCCTTGACCCCCAGTGCCCTGAAAGCATTCATCCTGCCTCCTACGCGATCAGTCGAATCCGTGAGAACATGCAGGTCAGAGGCCTAAAGTGCGTGACGTGCAGTCATCGTGGATGCCGCCCCGTGGGGCAGAGTCCACTAACGAGCCACTAACAAACGATCATTCGGGGGAGTGACGTTGGGGTACGCGTTCAAGCGCATCGACCGCCACGGCAAGCCGCGCTACACCGCCTGCTACGAAGACCTCAAAGGCAAGATCACCTCGGCGGGAACCTTCTCCTCCAAGAAGGAGGCCGACAGGGCCTGGCAGCGCGCCGAGGCCGAGGTCGGCAAGGGCAGGGACCTCAACCTCAAGCGAGGACGGCAGACCTTCAAGAAGTACGTCGAGGAGACCTGGCTGCCCAACCACGAGGTCGAGCCGTCCACCATGCAGAGCTACCACTACTCGATCTACAAGCACGTCATGCCCGAGTTCGGCGCGATGCGGATGATGGACATCCTCCCCGAGCACGTCCGCGCCTGGATCAGCGGCATGAAGAAGAACGGAATCTCCGCCGCGACCATCCGCTACAACAAGGTCGTCCTCAGCGCCATCTTCACCACCGCCCTGAACGACCAGGTCACCTACATCCACCCCTGCAAAGGAGTCCGCACCCCCACCGTCCCCGAAAAGCCGCTGGAAATCATCAGCCCCGAGCAGTTCGACGACCTCTACCATGCCCTCCCGGACGCCGACTCCAAACTCCTGGCCGCGCCGACGGCAAGGACAGCCCCCGCGAACCTCGCCGGCGCGAAACCGATGGCCACGTCCCCGCCAACTGGTTCCGCAACAAGATCTGGAAGCCCGCCCTCAAGAAGGCAGACCTGGACCCCAAGGTCCGCATCCACGACCTCCGCCACGCCCACGCATCCTGGCTCCTGGCCGGCGGCGCCGACCTCCAGGTCGTCAAAGAACGCCTCGGCCACGGATCCATCTCCACCACCGAGCGCTACCTCCACACCCTCGACGACGCCGACGACACCGCCCTCGCCGCCTTCGACAAGATCCGCAGCCGCCGCCGCACCGACTGACGGCCAGCAGACGATGGCTGCGGCAAGGGTCATGGAGGCCCCGTGGATGTCATCGCGGATCTCCCAGCGGGTGCATAAGCGGCGGAACCAGTGCAGCAGGCCCATGGTGCGTTCGACGACGTAGCCGTGGACACCCAAGCCGGACCCGTGCGGGGTGCCGTCGCGGCGGGCGATGACCGGCTTGATGCCCTTGACCCGCGCCGACCGCCCGAACTTGTCGACGCCGCGGCTGGCCAGCAGCCATCCAGATGTTCGCCGAGGTCGTCAAACTCGGCTTCGGACCGGTGGGACTGCCTCCGGCAATGAGATCAACTGGGTGACGTCGCTGCGGTTTTCGCTGGTCAGTCGCCTGGGCCCGCGCAAAGATCGCCTAGTTGCCCTTGCTTAAGGCCAGCTTCACAAACGCGCTCTGTTGGCCTGATTCGGTAGCGCACAGCGCCGGCACGGGGAGAGACTGTTCGGCGAGTGTCCGCGAGCGTTGGGAGGGATCGCGTGACCATGACAGTGACCGTTGAGGAGGTAACCGACGGACGGCAAATCGTCCATTACGACGGACAGGCGTTCGAGTTGACTCCTTCACCGGGTGAGGTGACCTGTCCTGGTGGCACTGGCACGGCGATACACCACCGTAAGGACTGTGGGCACCTGGCCGAGGACGAGGAGGCACGAAGGATTCATCCTGATCCGGAGGGTGACCTTTGGCGCCGCATCATCCAGTCCGCGCCCAGAGACGACACTGAAGGGCGTCGTGCCTTCGCTGCCAAGGTAGGGCTGCGCAACGGCAAGGGTGGCCTGGTCTCGCAGGTCTGCCGAACCTGTACGCTCATCCCTCTCTCCACGGCGCACGGAGTCCGCGTGCCACCTAAGCCGCTGTCTACGGCACTTGCCGAGTTCGATCGTGGGGCCTGCGCTGAACGGATCGCGGCGGTAGAAGAGCAGATCGCCCAGGTCGTCCATGACTTTCCGTTGGATTCGTGGCCGTTGATGCCGCTTGAGCGATACGCCCTCGGCACTTCCAGCTCGAAGGACTCTTTCTGCTACCGGATGGAGTTCGGCACCCCGGACTTGTGCAGCATGAAGGGCGGGCATGCTGGCAAGCACCTCATCTATTGGCGCAGGGGCGATGACTCCTGGTACTTTGGCCCGAGTTATGACAACGAGCAGGACGCCTGGAATGGTGTCCGGGCAGGGTTCGCGGAGGCGTTCGGTCACGCCGCGGAGGGCCGGCTCACCGACATCGACACCATCACCGCGCTCCGCTCGGGTCCGGCACTCACCGCCAAGGCCATCTCGGTCTACTTCCCGGACACGATCCTCCCGGTCAGCAGCCGCGATCATGTGCGGGCGTTCATCTTTCACCTCTCCGGAAACGCCGCCACGTCTTTGGAGGCGTTCGCCGCGCACGAGCGGCTGAAGGAACTCATCGACGCGGACGAGCGCTTCGCCGGATGGCACCCGTACGAGGTCGCGATGTTCCTGTACGGGTGGGCCGACCCGCGTCCGGTCACCAGAACGATTCTCAAGATCGCTCCCGGGGAGCAAGCTCGGTTTTGGGACGACTGTCGGACGGGCGGATACATCTGCGTCGGCTGGGACGACGTCGGGGACCTGACCGACTTCGTCTCCCCGGATGACTACCGCACGACGTTCGAAGACGCCTACAGCGACGAGTACAAGGGCAACAAGAGCAAGATCTCTGCCAAGGCCAACGAATTGTGGCGACTGATGGACCTCCAGCCAGGGGATCTCGTGGTGGCCAACAAGGGTGTCAAGGAGGTCCTCGGTGTCGGCACGGTCACTCAGGAGGGCTACAAGTGGCGTCCTGACCGTTCGGAGTTCCGACACACCGTCTCGGTCGAATGGGATACAGGCTACGCTCAGACGCTTGCCGAACCCAAGACCTCCTGGGGGACCGTCACCGTCGCCACCGTCCCACCGGACCTTTGGCGGACCCTGAAGGAAGGCCGGTCACAGGACACAACGAACCCCGCACCAGTTGTCATCTCGGTCGAGCCGCCGCTAGAGCAGATCGCTGACCTCCTCGTCCGTAAAGGCCAAGTCGTTCTCTACGGTCCTCCGGGGACTGGGAAGACTTACCACAGCCTGCGTTTCGCCCTGTGGTGGCTCGCCACGCGCCTGCCCGACCTGAAGCTCGATCCGGTGGCCCCTTACGGATCAGTCGCCTTCCAGCGCGCGCTGGACGCCCTTTCGGAGGCGGGGCATCTCACCCAGGTGACCTTCCATCCCGCGTATGGGTACGAGGACTTCATCGAGGGGTTCCGGCCCGCAGAAGCCCCAGAGGGCGGTCTGAAACTCGTGCTGCGGGACGGGGTGTTCACGAGGGTCTGTGAAACGGCCGCCGCCAACCCCGACCGCCCTTACCTCCTGCTGATTGACGAGATCAACCGCGGTGATGTCCCCAAGATCCTGGGTGAGCTGATCACGCTGCTCGAGCCGGACAAGCGCGGGATCCACGTCACGCTCCCGTCGGGACGGCGCTTCGCAGTCCCGCTCAATGTCAGCATTCTCGGGACGATGAACACCGCGGACCGCAGCATCCGGCTCCTGGATTCCGCGCTGCGTCGCCGGTTCGCTTTCCATGAGCTTCTACCCGACGCCAACCTCCTGGACGGCTACAAGGTCGACGACCTGGACCTCGGCCTGCTGCTGCGCGAGCTCAACCGCCGCGTCGTCGCCGAACTCGGACGGGAACGGCAGATCGGGCACTCCTTCTTCATGCCCGGCGGCGACCGCATCGACAATGCGGCCGACCTCGCGGCCGTGGTCCGCAATGAGGTGCTGCCGCTGCTGCAGGAGTACGCCTATGACGACTACTCCAAGCTCACCCGCTTTCTCGGCTCCACGATCGTCGACGTCCACGAGCACACCGCAGCTGGGCTCGGCGACGACGCGCTCGTGAAAGCACTCGCCGCCGAACTGGACGCCACCGCGTGACACCCGTCGACGTCGACGAATACGCCAAGCGGCGGATCCCTGGCCTGGATCCGAGCGCCGCGGACCTCAAGGCGGCCGACTCGGAGATCCTGGCCAAGCGGATCACACTGCACTGGCTCCGTGACGGCACCCTCTCCATCGAGGCAGGGCCTCACATCGGCGTCGTCAACCTCGACTGCGCCTCCATCCGTATCGTGCCAAAGCTCGTCGGTTCGGAACTCGGCGTCCTGCAGATGCTCGATTACGCCGCCGGGATCGATTCCCTGCACGACATCGGACGCCTCCAAGAACTCGGGACCGGCCTGAACCTGCGTGACCTGGTCTGCCTGCTCCTGAACAGGGAATGCGGCAGGCTCCTCCGCCATGGCCTGCGCCTCGACTACTTGCGACACGAGGAGGCTCTCCCGGTTGTCCGCGGGCGCCTACTGGTGGATCGGCAGGTCACACGCCGCTTCGGACTCCTCGACCGGCTGGAGTGCCGCTACGACGAACGCAGCGGCGACATCGATGACAACCGTCTTTGCGCCGCCGCACTCCAACTCGCCGCTCGCACCGCCCAAGCACATCACATCCGGGATGAAGCTCGTCGCCTGGCCGCGGACTTCACCACCCAGTGCACTACCGCCGGCTTCGACGCCCGAGCGGCCACCGAGCGTCTCACCTACCACCGCGCCAACGAGCACTACGGCCAGGCGCACCGTTGGGCTCGCATGCTGATGGGAGGGACCGCGTTCTCCGATTTCTACACCGGCTCCGATACTGCCACCCCCTCGTTCATGATCAACATGAATGTCCTATTCGAGGATTTCGTCACCCGTCTGCTCCACGAGGCCCTCGCGGGCACCGACGTCCGTGTGCGCCCCCAAGAATCCTTGCCCAGAGCCATCCGCACGAGCAGCGGCCATCGCTACACCCCGATCACTCCCGACATCCAACTCATCCGCGGCCACGGTCCTGCTGCGTGGCGCTGCTCCATTGACGCCAAGTACAAGCTCTACGCGGACAAGCGAATCGGGACCGCAGATTTGTTCCAGAACTTCGCCTACGCCCACGCGCTTAGCAGGTCAGGCGACGGGGTTTCGCCGACTGCCTACATCCTGTACGCCAGCGACCGTGACCGCCCACACGAAACCATCACGCTCCACCGTCAGGACGCGCCGACCGCGCATATCACCGCCATTGCGGTCAACATACCGTCCTGCATCAACTCCATCGCCGCCAGTGAGCCTCCGGCATTGCTTGCCGAACTACGTCGTCTGATTTTGAACGGAGCGGACTTCGGAAGCTGCTGATTCCTGCTTGATGCCCTGGAGCCTTATTCACCACCCGCGTGCCGCGGGCAGAACGAGGGCCGCGGTCGAGATCAGCGGTGGCTTGGCGGACATCAGTGCCTGCTGGTCGATCAACTCCAGGCGTTTACGGAGCCGATGGTCGAGTTCAACAGCCTTACGGCGAAGGCTCTCGGATGATTCCTTGGGCTTTTCGCCGAGAAGTTCCTTCTTGCTCGCGGCGGTGGCATCGAACATGAGCCGGTCGCGTTCGCCTGCGAGTCGGTTGATGACGAGTTCGCGGGTCCTGGCGAGTTCCGTCGACCGTCGAGACCGGACCTCGGCGAGGTAGCCGGGCAACCGGTGCGAGATGATCCAGCTCGTGGCTTTGTCTTCGGCGTCCGCCAGCCACGGCAGTGCCTTCGCCGCGTTCACCTCCGGAGAATCGGGGGCTGCGGCATGGGTGAGGTGCGGTGCCGGCTCGGCGGGTGTGACAGTGCCGAGGCTGTCGACGTAGGCATAGCCGAACCGCCGGGCGATGGAAGCGCCGGTGGCGTCGGCCACCTCCTCGACCACGCCGACGAGAAGGTGCGGTTGTGTCAGTGTCGGGGAGACCAGGATGGTGCCGGCGTTGAGGGCGCCGCCGAACCGCCTGAGGGTTTCGTCCATGACCGCGTCGTGGAGCGGGTGCCCGGGGGCGAGTAGTTCCGCGTGCCCCGGATCGTCGGACGGGACAAGGGAAAGGTCGAAGGTGACCCTGCCATAGCGGGCGGCGATCGGGCCATGCCTCCCGGCCCGGACGTGCGCAGGCACGATGGTGATCTCGTAGTGCCCCCGTTCGCGTTGGACGATACGACCTCCGAGCCGGGTGAACGCCGTCTTGAAGACCGTTTCGATGTCGTGAGGCCGGAGCCCGCGGGCATGGGCGTCGTTCATGGCGGCGTGCAGCGCGGCGAAATCGGCCTCGGTGAAGCGCTGGGATTCCAGTGCCCGTTCATCGAGCAACTCCTTGAGCCCGTCGCCGACCGATTGATCGATGACCCTGTGCATCCTGGCCTTCACATCGGGGCGCTCGCCGTACTGGATGGCGTCCATGAGGAGGGTGCGAAGCGGGGTGCCGGTGAAGGCTTCGCCGAGGACGTCGAAGACCTTGCCGCCGTACGCCTTGCGCTGCTCCTCGATCTTGAGCAGGAGCCGGGTGAAGACCTCGCCTTCGCGCGTGTTGGAGGCGACGAGGTTCCACAGGCGGCAGACCTCTTGCTGGCCGATGCGGTGGATGCGTCCGAAACGCTGCTCGATGCGGTTGGGATTCCAAGGCAGATCGTAATTGACCATCAGGTGGGCGGCCTGGAGGTTCAGCCCTTCGCCGGCGGCATCGGTGGCGACGAGGACCTGGCAGTCGGGGTTGTTCGTGAAATCCTCGGTGATCTGGCGGCGCTCGCTCCGGCGTACGCCGCCGTGGATGGTCTTGACGGCATCGGGGCGGCCGATCAGCGAACCGATTCGCACCCTCAGGTAGTCGAGGGTGTCGCGGTGCTCGGTGAAGACGATGAACTTTCGGGGCCTGCCGTTCGCGTCCGTGGTCAGCGCGTTATCCCGAAGGATCGCGGACAGTTCGCTCCATTTGCGATCGGTGCCGAGATCGCGGACCTGCCCGGCGACCCTGGTCAGCTCGGCGAGTTCGAGTAGCTCGGTGTTGAGTTCATCGACCGTCTGCGCGACGGTGGCGGCGTCGAGAAGTTCGTCCTCGACCTGTTCGATCTCCTCGGCACTGAAGTCGTCGGCATCCAAGCCTTCCAGATCGAGCGCCGGCTCGGTGTCCCTGTAGGTGCCATTGAGGATTTCTTGCTTCTTGCGTTCCAGCCGTCTCGTTCTGCGTACGAGGCTCTTGTAGATGGACTCGGGACTGGATGCAAGGCGTCGCTGGAGGACCGTGAGTGCGAACCCGACGGTGTTCCTTCGCTTGCCGCCGATCCGCTCGGCTCGGTTCATGCCCTCGCGGACGTAGTTGGTGACCTGCTCGTAGAGTTCGTATTCCAGCCTGGTCAGCTTGTAGGGGACGGTCTCGGCGATCCGCTCGGGGAAGAGCCTTCTTCCTTCTAAGGTGAGCAGGTCCTCCTTGATCATTCGGCGCATGATCCCGCTGGTGTCCGCGGTGACCTTGCTCCTGCCTTCGAACCTGTCCCTGTCCAGCAAGGTGAGGAAGAGCTGGAAGTCCTCCTCCTTGCCCGAGTGCGGGGTCGCGGTCATCAGCAGCAGGTGGCGGGTGACCTCACCGAGAGACTCGCCGAGTTGGAACCGCTTGGTCTTCTCCAGCTTGCCTCCGAAATAGTGGGCGCCCATGCGGTGTGCCTCGTCCACGATCACCAGGTCCCACTCAGTTTCTCGGAGTTGGGTCTGGAGGCGCTCGTTGCGGGAGAGTTGGTCCATCCGCGCGATCAGCAGCGGATAGGTCTCGAAGACGTTGAAGTTGGCGTTGGCGTCGATGAGCTGGTTGGTCAGCAGGTCGAACCGGAGGCCGAACTTGAAGAACAGCTCGTCCTGCCACTGCTCGACCAGCCCGCCCGGGGCGACGATCAGGCATCGTTCCACGTCGTCGCGCAAGATCAGTTCCTTGACGTAGAGCCCGGCCATGATCGTCTTTCCGGCGCCGGGGTCGTCGGCGAGAAGAAACCGCAGCGGTGTGCGCGGCAGCAGTTCGCCGTATACCGCCTGGATCTGGTGCGGCAGCGGCCTCACGTCACTGGTGGCGACCGCGATCATCGGGTCGAAGAGGCCCGCCAACGTGATGCGCTGGGCCTCTGCCGCCAGTTTGAACTCTGAGGCCGGGGCGTCGAAAGCCCGGCTGCCGGACTGCGCGATGCGAAGCTTGCCTTCGTCCTTACGGAAGACCACTTGCTGCCCGAGAGAGCCCGCCGTCGTCTTGTAGGTCAATTCAAGCGCGTGGGCCCCATGCCACTGCACGGCAATGACCGTGAGCACCTCTGCGGGGATGAGTCCCTCGATGCGCAGGCCGGGCTTGAGTCCCTCGAGCAGCACTGACGACCTCCTGATCCGCAGCGCACCTATCTTCTTTTCGGAACCGACGTGGCGGTTCCTGACCCCCGTGTCGGTGCTCCGGGTTAATCTTTGCAGCAACCCCGACCGACCGTCAGGCCCATGGAACGATACGAACAACAACAGTTACGCAGCATCACCGCCGATGTCACCGGCTGGGTCCATCAGGCCCATTCTGCGCTGGCGCACCGTGACGAGGTCGCGAGGGCGGCCGACGAGGCCGTCGATTCACTGCGTCGTGCCGTCGTCGCTCTCCGGCGAGACGGCACGGTCGACTGGGGCGCGCTGCCGCTGAGCCCCGGAGACGGCCGGCTCCTGGGGCGGGTCGCGAGGCATGCGCACCTACCGTCCATCGCCCCCGCCGAGGACCGCACGCTGAGGCATCTGACCACGCAGGTCGCCAGGTCCCTGCACGACGCCAGGTCGGCGATCGGGGCTCGGCGCTTCTTCGCCGGCCGCGCAAAGCGCGACGCCGGTCAGGCCGCCGCGCGGTTCGTCGCCGATTTTCGCGAGTGGGGAGTTTCATCTGGACTACCACAGCTTCTGCACCGCCTGAACAGCCACGACGACAGGATGTTCGAGGTCGGTGTCGCCGATGTCCTCAGCGACTGGGTCGGCTTCAGTGCGCGGGTCGCCGATCTGGGACGAGCGGCGGAGGCCATCCCCAGCGCGGTCGTCGCCGACCTCTCGATCTCGATCAGGACGATAGAGAAGGCGCTCCAGGACGAGGTCCGTTACCGTGCCGCCGCCCTGTCCGCCGGTCAGGCCGTGCGGAACCGCGAGGTCCGGCGGATGCTCGTCGAAATGCCGGTGGAGCGGCTCAAAGACGCCACCCGGGACCGGCTCCGCATCGGTCCCTTGACCGATGCGGGCATCACCACGGTTCAGGCCGTTCTCGACTATGGGGCCCGGCTCGAATACCTGCCGGGGATCGGCGCGACGACGGCCACACGGATGCGCGGCGCCGCCCAGACGCTGTGGCAGATGACCTACGACGAGATGCCGGTCCGCATCGATATCAAGAAGCGCACCGCCGAGACCACCGAACTGCTCCGATGCCTTGGGGCATGGGACGCGATGCGCAAGACGAAAGGCGCCACAACCGACTTGGCGCTCGCCCAAGCGCTGGCACCGCTCGCGCATGTCCTCCACCGGGACGTGAGCCACCTCGTCGTGTTCGCCGTAGGCGCGCATGTCTCGGAGTTCAGGGAAGCGGTCGAGGCGGTCCGCCGCCGTGCCCGGGCCATCGACGGCGCTAGCGGGGCGGCTGCCTCCGGCGACCCCTGGGACGACTTCCTCAGCCGGCCCGCCGACTACTTCGCCATGCTCTCCGAGCTGGGTTTCCTGACCGAAGACGAGCAGAAGACCCACGGCGACCTCCCCGACGAAATCGTTGAAGCGGTACGGCGGCTCCAGCTCGACACCGAGTATCTGTCGGCATCGCTGCGCGGTTACCAGAGCTTCGGCGCGCGCTTCGCGCTCGTGCAGCGCAAGGTGATCATCGGCGACGAGATGGGGTTGGGTAAGACCGTCGAGGCCCTGGCCGTCCTCGCTCATCTGCGCGCCAACGGTGATCACCATTCGATAGTGGTCTGCCCGGCGGCCGTGGTGACCAACTGGGTCCGCGAAATCTCCTCCAAGTCGTCCCTCCGTCCTCACCGCGTACACGGTCCGGGACGCGAGGCCGCGGCACGCAACTGGGCCCGCAACGGCGGAGTCGCCGTCACCACTTTCGAGACGCTGGGCTGGTTCGAGGATCAGATACGTGCGGTGAAGGATCTGGGCTGCGCCGTCGTGGACGAGGCCCACTACATCAAGAATCCGACCGCGCTCCGAACCCGTCGGACGAGGCGGGTCCTAGACGCCGCAGACCGGACGATCCTGCTCACCGGAACCCCGTTGGAGAACCGCATCGATGAGTTCCGCAACCTCGTGAGCTATCTTCGCCCGGACCTGATCGTGGACGCCGACGAGCTCGCGCCTGGACGCTTCCGTAAACAGGTGGCGCCCGCGTACCTGCGGCGAAATCAGGAGGACGTGCTGACAGAGCTGCCGGAACTCGTCGAGGTCGACGAGTGGCTTCCGCTGTCCCGCGAGGACTTCCTTGCCTATCGGACCGCCGTGGCAGCCGGAAAGTTCATGGCGATGCGACAGGCCGCGATGCTTCAGGGCGCGAACTCCGAGAAGGTCCGGCGACTCGTCGAGATCGTCGAGGAGGCCGAGGACAACGGGCGCCGGGTGATCGTCTTCTCGCACTTCCGTGACGTGCTCGATCACGTGGTCCGGGCGTTGCCTCGTCACGTGTTCGGGCCCCTTACCGGCTCGGTGCCCGCCGCGGCGAGGCAGGCCATCGTCGACCAGTTCTCCGCAGCCGGGGACGGTGCCGTGCTGGTCGCCCAGATCGTGGCCGGCGGCGTCGGTCTGAACATCCAGGCGGCGTCGGTGGTCGTCATCTGCGAGCCCCAACTCAAGCCGACCACCGAATGGCAGGCCATCGCGCGCGCCCACCGAATGGGACAGCTCGAATCCGTACAGGTCCACCGGCTCCTCTCCGAGGAGGGGGTCGACCTGCGGGTCACGGAAATCCTGGCCCGCAAGCGAGAGCTGTTCGAGGACTTCGCCCGCGTCAGCGAGACCGCGGACAGCGCGCCCGAGGCGTTCGACGTCTCCGAGGCCGAACTCACCCGTGAGGTGATCGCCGCCGAGCGGGAGCGCCTGTTCTCCCGGGACTCCGCGAACCCGCCCGAGGGCGAGGAGGCCGTCTGATCGTGTTCGCCCAGTGGAGCGCCTGGGTGTAGCGCGTTCGGCTGGCCAGGGCCAAGGGGGCCATTCAGTCGTTCGTGTGAGGGCTGAGGAAAGTCGTATCGGTGGAAGGGGCAGTGATGGCGCCGCCGCGCATTCCAGCGGAGATGTTCCAGTTCACCACCACCGAACGCGGTGATCTGCACACCGCGGTCATGTACGCGTTCGGAGACGCCAACGAGCGGCTGGAGACCTTCTTAACCTTCGACCAGGTCCGCGAACGGCTGCGGGCGATCGGTTGGTACGCCCCGTTGGACGATGCCAGCCTGAACCGGATGCTCGGGCAGCTCGTCCAATGGAAGCTCCTCGACGTGGTGCAGAACCACGCCGGCGCCTACGCCACCGCCGAGGAGTACGAACGTAAGAACCTGCAGTACTCGCTGACCCGCCGCGGAGAGGCGGCCTTCGCGGGAGTCCAGCACGCCCTCACCATCCTCGAGTCCTCCGGCGCCCTGCAGACGGCCGTCCTGGACGCGATCGCCGACCGGCTCGGCGAGCTCGACACGCTGCTCGGTACAGGCGACGCCGCGGTGAACCGCCGGATCTTCACGACGCTCCAAGAACTCGAGGGTCACCTGGACGCGCTGCGCAACAACACCAAGCAGTTCAACGGCGAACTGCAACGGCTGATGCGGGCCGAGGGAGCCGACCTCGCCACCTTCCACGAGGTCAAGAGCGCGACCATCGTCTACCTCCAGGAGTTCGTCATCAACCTGGACTCGCGCGCCGAAGCGGTCAGGACCGTTCTCGCGCAGGTCGAGCTGAGGGGCGTCAGCGTCCTGCACCAGAGGGCACTCCTCGGAGCCGAGCTGCCGCCGAGTCCGGGCGCCGATCCGGCGGCGCCGTGGCTGACCGCCCGCCGAGCCAAGTGGGACGGCCTGCGGCTCTGGTTCCTTCCCGAGGGCGACGGCATCCCGCGCATCCGCCAACTGCACGACGTGGCACGCCGGGCGATCGTCTCGCTGCTCCAGGTGCTCGACCGCATCACCGAGTCGCGACGGCGCTCGTCCAGCGCGGCCGCGGACTTCCGGGCGCTCGCCCGCTGGTTCGCCAACGCCCCGTCGGAGCAGGACGCCCACCGGCTGTGGGGAACGGCCTTTGGGCTGGCACCGGCCCGGCACGCCCACCTCGCCCACGAGGACGCCGAACTGATACCCACCGGCGCCCCGTGGGCGGAGGCGGCACCCGTCCATGTCTCCGCACATCTGCGCACGAGCGGCCGGACCGAGCACATCGGCCGTACCGCGAAGGTGCGCGACGTGGCGGCGGTCCGCGCCGCGCGGCGGGAACGCGCCCGCCGCGAACGGGCGGAACTCGAGACGGCGTGGCGGCGGCTCTCCACCGGCGGGCGGGTGAAGCTGTCCGCATTCGGCACGCTCGAGCACGACACGTTCCGGCGGCTCCTCGATCTCCTCGGCCGGGCCTTGGCGGCACGCCCCGACGCGAGCGGCCTTCGTCGCGCCGTCACCACCGACGGACGGATCGAGGTCATGCTCTGGCCCGCTCCCGACGGTCCCGGTGTCGAACTGCACACCACACGGGGACGGTTCACCACCCCGGACTACCCAGTGGAGATCCGCTTCGTCGGTGGCGGCCCTGCAGCGGCACGGGAGGCGTCCCGCGCATGAGCACTCTGGCGAACCAGCTCGTCAAGGCCGAGAAAGAGGAGCTCGCCAGGGCGATCCGGGTTCTGCTCGGGCGGCCACTGATCTCCCTGCACACCGACCCCGAGGACTTCGACCTGATCCGCAGGCGCCACCAGGCTCTCGCCCGCTGGTTCGACTACTACTGCGGATGGCGGCTGCTCGTGGAACCCCGCCTCGGCTACGCGCGGCTGGTCAAGGTGAGGGAGACGGCGGACCCGAGCCGTCCGGCCAGACGACGGCGCTCGACCCGAGCCCCGTTCGACCGGCGCCGCTACACCCTGCTCTGCCTGATCGCGGGCGAGGCCCTCGCCACACCCGTGACCACGATCGGGATGCTCGCGCAACGCGTCGTTCAGGCCGCGGCCGCCGACGAGCACATCCCCAGGTTCGATCCGGTGCGGGGTGACGAACGCGCGGCGTTCGCGGACGCTCTGCGGCTGCTCGAGCACTACGGAGCGGTGACGGCCATCGACGGCGCCACCGACTCCTACGTCGACAGTGCCGAGGCCAAGGTGCTGTACAGGGTGGACACCACTCGCCTGCTCCGCCTGCTCGCGGCCCCGGTGGCGCCATCGGCGGTGGCGGAATCCTCAGACGACCCCGTCGCCTGGCCCGACCTGCGGGACCTGACCGTCGAACGCAGGTACGGGAGCACTGCGGCCCTCGGTCTTGCCGACGGAGCTTCGGAAACCCAGCGCAACCTCTGGGCCAGGCACTCACTGCTGCGCAGGCTGCTCGACGACCCGGTGGTGTACCGGGCCGACATGACCGCCGCGCAGCTCGCTTACGCAGGTTCACTGACCGGCCGGCAGATCCTCCGCCGCGCGGCCGAGGAGGCGGGTTTCGAACTCGAAGAACGGGCCGAGGGCTACCTCCTGATCGACCCCGACGCACTCGCCTCCGATGGCAAGTTCCCTGACGAGGGCGCCCACGCCAAGGTGGCCGCGCTGCTCCTGCTCGACGTGCTAGCGGCGTCGTCCGGGACCCGTGCATTCAACGGCCTGGTCGAGGAGTCCGGCCGGCTCCTCGAGCGCTTCCCGAGGTGGGCCAGGGCGTACCAGTCGGACGGAGGAGCCGGACGTCTCACCGACGACGCGGTCGCCGTGCTCTGCGATTTCGGGCTGGCGCGCCACTCGGACGGGGCGAACGGATCCGTCCAGCTGCTGCCCGCGGCCCTCCGCTATACCGTCGACCGCAAGGAGACATGATCGTTACCGTTACCGGGGAGGACGAGGCGGGCCCCGCCCGATGGCAGCCCACGCGGGCCGGCATCCTCAATGTCTGGCGCTACTACGACGAGGTCTTCGAGTTCCACCGCGGGCGTCTGCTTCTGCGCGGCCCGAACGGGAGCGGGAAGTCCAAAGTCCTGGAGCTGCTACTGCCCTACCTGCTGGACGCCAGCCTCAAGCCCAACCGGCTGTCCACGTTCGGCGGCAGCGAGCGGACCATGCACTGGAACCTCATGGGCGACGGCCATACCGGCAGTACGAGAGTCGGGTACGTCTGGCTGGAGTTCGCGCATCCAGGAGGCGACGGGGAGGAGCCGCGCTGGTTCACCTGCGGTGCCCGCCTGCAGGCGACGGTCAACACCAAGAGCGTCACCGCCGCCTATTTCACCAGCGGGCAACGGGTCGGAGGCCACGGCGGCCTGAGCCTCACCGGTGAGAACGGTCAGCCTCTCACGCGAGCCGCGCTCGATGACGCGCTCGGCACCCTGGGAAAGGTTCACGAGTCGGCCGACGAATACCGGACGACGGTGCGCCGGACCCTCTACCGGGGGCTGACCGAACAGCGCTACGACGCATTGCTGACGGCACTGCGGCAGCTCCGCACGCCCAAACTCTCGGAACGGCTCGATCCCGGCCTGCTCTCCCAGCTGCTGTCCAGTGCCCTGCCACCGCTCGGCGAGGGCGAGATCCACGAGATCGCGGAGGGTTTCGAGCGGCTTGACCGCCAGCGGGAGGAGCTGCGCCGGCTCGACGAGCACGTCGCGGAGGCCGGACGGCTCGCGGCGCGGCAGCGAACCTACGCCCAGCGAGTGCTGCGCGCCGCGGCCGCATCCCTCATCTCGGCGACGACGACCATGGACCGGCTCACCGGCAGGGCCCGCGTGGACAAGGAAAAGCAGGCCCGTGCCGTCGCCGAGCACGCCGCTTCGAGCGCACGCCTGGAAGCGGAGGAGCATCGGGAACAGACCCTCGGAGCCCGGATCGAGGGGCTCCTCGCGAGCCCGGCCTACCAGGCCGGCCACGAGCTCGATGAGCTGCGGGAGAACGCGCGCAAGGCCGAGGACGCCGCCGAGGAGGCGCGCAAGATCGCTGAGCGTCATGCCGCCGACGCGCGACGCAGGCGGGAAGAGGCCGAGCAGGCGGCATCCGATGCGTCCCACCGACGGGCACTGACCGAGAGGGCCCGCGAAGAAGCCGCCCGCGCCGCGGAGCGCGCCGGCTTCGCCGCCGCTCACCAGGAGGCGGCGGACTGTCTGGCTCCGCTCGTACGCTCATCGTCCACCGTTGATCCGGACGATGCCGCAGGCGCGACGAGCCGGGCACGCGAACTCCTGCGCGCGGCGACGACCAGCCGCGAGAAGCAGATCGCCGAAGTGCGGAAGGCGATCGAGGCCCACGAACGGGCCCGCGAACGCCGCGACGAGGCCGAGGCCGAGCGCGACCGGAGCAGGACCCGGCTGGAGAGATCGGTGGAGGCGCGCGAGACGGCGCGACGCGAGTACACGGCGATCCGGAAGGACCTGGCGGCCGAACTGGCCCGGTGGGCGGGCGCCTGCCGGCACCTCGCCCCGCTCGACTCCGAGGCGCTCGCGTCCGCCGTCGAGAACGAACGCGACTGCGACGAGATCATCTTCGCGGCCCGCGCGACCGCGATCGAAAGGAGGGCCGCAGAGGAGAACGCGCTCCGAACCCGACGGGGCGAGGAAGCCAAGGCCTTGGACGTCCGCGTTCACCGCCGCACCGTTCTCGCGGGGCAGACGGCGGTCGCACCGGAGCGCTGGTACACGCACACCGCCGACCGAAGGCCCAGGCAGGGCGGACCGCTCTGGCAGCTCGTGGCCTTCGCCGACGGGGTTCCACTGCCAGCCCAGGCCGGAATCGAGGCCGCGCTGGAGGCCTCGGGGTTGCTGGACGCATGGGTGATGCCGGACGGTGCCGTCCTGGCCGACGAACCGGACACGTTCCTGTCCGATCGTCCAGCCGCCCCCGCTCCTGGCATGAGCCTCGCCGACGTACTCGTCGCCGAACCGGACACCGCCGTCGCACCCGGGGTGTTGCGGACTGTACTCTCCGCCGTCGCCCTGGAGACCAGTGCGCCGGACATCGATCACCCGGCCGTTGTGGGGGCGGACGGGTCCTGGCGGCTCGGACCCGCGTCGGGCCGGTGGAACAAACCCGAGCCCGCGTTCATCGGGGCGACCGCCCGGGAACGGACGCGGCGCCGCCGCATCCAGGAACTCGACGCCGAGATCGAGGAGCTGACCGCGCGGATCAGCGAGATCGACGGGCTTCTCGGGCGCCTGCGGGAGGCCAAGGCAGCGCTCGACGCCGAGCTCGGCGACAGGCCCTCCCACCGGCCGCTCAACACAGCAGCCCAGGCGTTGGCCGAGAAAGAACGCAAGGTCGCCGACCATAGCGACCAGCTGAAGCGAGATGAGGAACGGCTCGGCGATCGGGAGGCGCGCTTGAAGTCGGCGCTGAACGCACTCGCCCTTCTGGGGGCTGAGCACGATCTGCCCGTCCAGGCCGGCGTCCTCGACGGTCTCGCCGACGCGGTGCGCGACGCGCGTGAGGGCGGCACCGTCTGGATCGAGCACTGCACGGCTCTGCTGACCGCCGACGCCAGAGCACGGTCCACGTCCCAAGCGTCGGACGACTACGCGCATACAGCCGCCGAGTCCGCCGAGAGGGCTGCGGAAACAGCGGAACGAGCCGAGGCGCTCGCCGAGCGGGTCGACACGATCGACGCATCGATAGGGGTCGAGCATCGTCAGGTCCTCGAGCGGCTCACGATGACCAGGCAGGAGCACGGCGAATGCCGCCGCACCTGCCAGAACATCCGGACCGAGCTCTCCGACCTGCGCGAGCGCATCGGCGTGTTGAAGGAGTCGGTCACCGCTGCGGAGCAGGCACGCGACGACGCCGTGGTCGCCAGGGACCGGGCGGCCGCGCGTTACCGCCATCTCGCCGCAGGGCACCTGGCCGCCGATGCCGGCCTCGGCGCGAAACCGTCGCCCGACGACGGTGTCAAAGCGACCTTGGAGAACGCCCGCGCGGTCGCGGCGACGCTTGAGCGGACGCCGCACGAACCCCAGCATGTAAGAGATGCCGGAGCTCGCCTGTCCGAGGCCATGCACCACGCCCGGGACGTCCTGGCGGACCAGGCCGACCTGGAACTCGTACCGGATGAGGATGTTCAGATCCTCACGGCGACGATGAGCGGGGTCCGCGTCGGAGCGGCCGAGCTGAGCACCGCCCTGGCCGAGGAGCGGGATCGGCGACGCACCGACATCACGGACAAGGAACGTGACCTGTTCGACCGCACCCTCGCAGGCGACACCCGCCGCCATCTCGCCGACCGGATCCGGCAGGCCGGTGACCTCGTGGACGGCATGAACCGCCGCCTCGCGCGCGTCCGGACCGCGTCCCAGGTCGCCGTGCGACTCGTCTGGGAGGTCGACCCACAGCAGTCGGCCGGTATACGCACGGCCCGTCAACTCCTTCTCCGCGACCCGGCCGGGCTGGGAAACGAGGACAAGGAGGCCCTGTACCGCTTCTTCCGAGACCGGGTTGAAGAGGCGAGAGCAGCGAACACCGCCGCGAGCTGGGAAGAGCAGCTGATGGAGGTGCTCGACTACACCGCCTGGCACCGTTTCACCGTGCGTCTCGAACGCGCCGACGGGAAAGGCTGGCAGGATCTGACCCGCAAACTCCACGGAGCGCTCTCCGGCGGAGAGAAGGCGATCGCGCTTCACCTGCCGCTCTTCGCCGCCGTGGCCGCCCACTACCAGACCGACCCCCACTGTCCGCGGTTCATCCTCCTCGACGAGGTGTTCGTCGGCGTGGACACCACCAACCGCGGTCAAGTCTTCGACCTCCTGGTCAGCCTGGGCCTCGACCTGGTCCTGACCTCGGACCACGAGTGGTGCGACTACCAGGAGCTCGACGGCATCGCGATCCACCAGCTCATCACCGGCGCCGACGGCGATGGTGACAATGCGGTCACCACCGCCCGTTTCATCTGGGACGGGCACCGCACCCTGCCCGCCGACGACGGACTGTTCCCGATCGAGGACCTCGATGGCGATTCCTGATCGGCTGCACTCCTCCGACCTCCTCCCACTGTGGAAGGAACTGCACCGACGGTTCTCCTCAGGCGCCGCGGTGAGCAGAGTCACGGTGAGCGGTCTTGGCGAGCATCACCGTGCCGCGCTTGCGGACCTGCTCGGCATGGACAGGTACCCGCCGTCCACCTTGACCATCGCGGTCGTCCGGCTGGACGCCGTGCTGGGCGAGATCGCCGACTGCGACACCCGGACCGCCACCGAGGCGGTCATTGGACCGATCGGAGACCGGGCGGCCGAGCGCCGTGACCGGGAACGGGAACGCGCCGCACTCTGGAGTTGGCTGGCCGGGCATCCGGTCGTCGCCGCCGAGCCGGCGCTCCTCGACTGGGTCGCCGACGTCCGGCGCCGCGGCCTCGTCGCGGGCTCCCTCGAAGACACCCGTAGCATGCTGGAGCAGGTCCTCTCGGTGCTCGTCGCGCTGCCCGCCGACGGTCGCCCGCTCGCCGCCTTCGCGAACGACACACTCGGCGATCCGCACGCGCTGGACGTTGGCCGTCGCGTGTCCGGTGCCGTCTTGAAAGCGCTCGCCTGCCTGTACGGCATCGACCCTCCCAACGACGCGTCCGAACGCCGAGCGCTTTGGGAAAGGGCCGGGATCGCCTGTGACTCCTTGTCCACCACGGTGCTCGTCGCAGGATTGCGCCCGAGCGGCTCAGACCCTCTTGCGCGCTCACTGAACCTCTGGGCGGATGCCGCACAGGCCTGCGTTGTCACGCTCGCGCAACTCGTCGAGGCCTCCGACCTGGAAGGTGTCGGATCCCCCGTATGGGTGACCGAGAATCCCACGATCGTCGCTCTTGCCGTCCAACGCCTGGGGAAGCGATGCCCACCGATGGTCTGTTCGTCGGGCTGGCCCAACAGTGCTGCCGTCCGTCTCCTCCGAGGCCTTGCCGCCTCCGGCCGCGTGCTCCGGTACCACGGGGATTTCGACGGTGAGGGCCTGCGCATCGCCGCCTATGTCATGGCCAGGACGGGGGCGCTGCCCTGGCGGATGTCCGTAGCGGACTACCTGGGCGCCTTGGCCGACGCCTCGGGGCCTTTCTCTTCCGCGGGCCGTGTCTCGGACAGTCCCTGGGACACCGAACTCGCCCGGTCTCTCACCACTCACGACGTCGCGGTCGCGGAGGAGGCCTTGGCCGAGTCGCTCCTGGGCGATCTGGAGAGAGCAGCGGGCACCGTTGGGGTCATTGATCGCTGAGCCGCGCCCCACAGAGGCGGCAATACGGAGCAGCTTCCGTGTCTGCCGATGTGACGGTCCCGGCCCCTCCAACTCGCTTGCCGTGGCACCTGCTATCCAGTGATCTTCACGGTCATGCATGTCGCGATGACAACGGCGGGTCTTGGAGCCTGGCGGCGCCGAAGGCGACCGGCTTCTTGCAGGTGTACCGAGTCGTTATTGGTCACCTACTGCGGGTTGGGGAGGTCGCCTGTGCACCCCCAGGCGCTCGATGGGTTCAACGCGGAGAATTCTTGGTACTCCAACATCACCCCCCAGGACGGCCGGGCCGTTCCCCGACGCGACGTTGGCCGCGTTCGCAGACTCCTCGTGGTTTGTGCGACTGCCTTTCGACGACCAGGTCCAGACTTCGCCCGGCTCGATCGAGATGTGGTTCACGTTCCCCAGCGGCAACACCGCGGATCGCGAGCTGTTCGACGAGAAGAAAAGACTCGAGCGCGGCGTTGGTCGCCATACCGGTTACATCTACGTCGGCGTCGGCATGTCCGGCGGCTACTGGCCGCAGCACCCGCCCAACACCGCTCACCATCTCCCAATAGGTGATCGCGGGGTGGCGATGTCGCGGCGCGCCGGTCGTGAAGTTGGTGCCCGGCCTCCGGGGCGGGCAGTATGAAGCGCGAGCAACTTTAGACGCTGTCTACTACGAAGGTTGCTTGTGATTGCTCGCATGCGAAAGCTGGGCGAGGTGGTGCGCCGCTGTGGGCAGCGCTCGTCTCTGAACGCCCCGGTTTGGAGCGCCGATGGGGTGGCGGTCAGGCGGCGGGCGGCGTGAAGCCGTTGCGGGCTCGCCGGGCCTCGCCGTGGCGGAGCAAGTAATAGAGATCGTTCATTTGTGGTGGTTGGACCGGGCACGGTCCAGCCACGGGTAGGGGGGATCGGGCGCGATCCCCCGAGGGGGTGAGGCATACGCCTGAGGTAGGCAAGTCGGTGTCGGATTCGGGGGTGCGGAGGCGTCGGTCGCTTCGGTCGCCGCAGCGGAACCGGTCGGTGAGGATCGCCTTATCGGAGCAGGAGCATGCGGTGATGGCGGCCGCGGCGGCGAACGAGGGGTTGGCGTTGGGTGCGTTCGCTGCGCAGGCGAGTTTGGCGGCGGCGCAGGGACGAGTGGTGTCGGAGTACGCCGTGCTGCGGGAGGCGCTGGCGGCGGTGTTGCTGGCGGCCGGACAGGTGCAGCGGGTCGGGGTGAATCTCAACCAGGCTGTTGCGGCCTTGAACTCTGGCGAGTTGGTCGAGCAGCTTCGCTGGTATGCCCAGGCGGCGGCGCGCGCTATTGAGCGGCTCGATGGGCTGGCTCAGGAGTTGCAGCATCGACGAGTTGGAGCCTGGTGTGCGGGCGGACGGGAGCCGGGACTTTCGGCGTTTGGAGGCGTTGCTCACTCAGCCGTTGGCGCTGTTGGGGGATCAGAGCTATCGGCAGCCGGTGTGGCATCTGCCGTTGCGGGCGGCGCCCGAGGACCCGGTGATGTCCGATGGGGAGTGGGCTCGGATCGCTTGTGAGGTGATGGCCCGGGTCGGGCTTGCTCGGGAGGGGGACTTGAGGGCGGTTCGGTGGGTGGCGGTCCGGCATGCCGCCGACCATGTCCACATCGTGGCGACCTTGGCCCGCCAGGACGGCGGGCGGCCTGATGTGTGGAATGACGGTTACCGGGTCCGGGACGCTTGTCGGGCGGTTGAGCGGCGGTACGGGTTGCGGGGGACGGCGCCGGCGGACCGGACGGCGGCGCGGCGGCCGAGCCGGGGCGAGATGGAGAAGGCCGTCCGCCGTGGCCGGGAGGTCCCGTCCCGTACGTTTCTGCAGCGTGCAGTCCAGACGGCTGCGGCCGGGGCGTGCAATGAGGCGGAGTTCTTCCAGCGTCTGCAAGACGATGGTGTCCTGGTCCGTCGGCGTTTCAGTCAGCGGACGGCCGGTGAGGTCACGGGTTACGCGGTGGCGGTCCGCGGCGATGTGAACGGGGATGGCTGGCCGGTGTGGTTCGGCGGTGGCAGGCTCGCCGATGACCTCACGTTGCCCAAGCTTCGCCGGCGGTGGACGGGTGCGGACGACTTTGGTCCGGCGCGGTCCGGCGTCCGTCCGCTGGACGGACGGTACATGTCCGCGCGGACGAGGCGAGTCCTGCTGCGGACCGCCGTCCGCCGCGCGGCGGACGAGTCCGGGACGACCACCGAATTCTTCGACCGGCTGCGCGAGGACGGGCTCCTGGTCAAGGCTCGCTACAGCCAGACCAGCCCCGGGCAAGTGACCGGATACGCGGTCGCGTTTCCCGTCGATCGCGGTGGCGTGGAACCGACTTGGTGTCCCGGCAGCCGCCTTGCCGACGACCTTTCACTGTCCCGCCTTCTCCAGCGTTGGGCCTCGCCGGGGCCGTCGCATGCACAGGCGGGCGAGCATGACGAACTGACGCCGGAGGAGCGCCAGGCGTTCTACGACGATGCGGCACGGGCCGCTGCTTACGCCACCGCTCAGATCCGCCGGTACCTGGCCGTCAGCCCGCACGCGGTGCAGGATGCCTGCTGGGCGGCGTCCGACGCCCTTCGCGTCGCGGCCAAGGTCACCGGCAACCGTCATCTGCATCGCGCCGCCAACGCCTACGACCGTGCGGCCCGCGCACCCTATGGGCGCATCCCTACTCCGACTCCGGCCGGGGACGCTTTGCGCACTGCAGCGCGCCTGCTTGCGCGCACCGGCGTCATCAAGAACCGGACGGTGGTGTCTACGGTGCTGCTCATCGCCAACCTCGTCACCCTGCTCGACACCATCGCCGAACTCCGCCATCTCCAGCAGCGCCAAGCCCAGGCCGACGCCGCCCGAAGGGCCGCCGCGTATGCCAGAGAAGCGAGACCCGCGGCCGAGCGTCCTGTGCCGCAGCCGGCTGACCCCAGCGCACAAGCGCGCCTGGCCATGGCAGGTTTCCCGAGTCCGTGGGCTCCGCTACAGCAGGATCCTTCAAGGAGTTCGGCGCCGTCTGATCCCACTCGCCCTGTCCGGTCGCCCCGACGAGGCCGTTGATCAATAGATCCTTCGTGGTTGTCGTCCGTCCTCTCGGAAGCTGGCTGTTCCTCGAGGTTCTTGGAGCAGGAGGATTGCGCGTTCGAAGGCTTCAGGGTCGGCGACGTGGAGCATGCTCACCAGGCCGTCCAGGTCGGACGCGGAGATCAGGATCCGTCCGGTCGCTCTCCAGATGCCTTCTCGGTCCAGGGTGATCGACCAGTCCGGAAAGAGGTGCCGCAGTAGTAGTGACGTGACGTTCATCGTCTCCTCGCGCGGGGCCCCTTGTCCTTCCGGGGGACCGGGGCCGTTGTGTTGGGCACCTGTCGAGTTCAGAGCAGCTTGGCCCAGACGACCTTGCCGCCTCCGGTGAGGTGCCTGACTCCCCATCCGTGCACGAGTTCGGCCATGAGCTGTAGGCCACGGCCGGAGGTGGCGGCGTAGTTCTGGGGCCGGACTACGGGCTGTCCCGTACCGGTGTCCGATACCTCGATGACCGGTTGTCCGTCGTGCGGGTCGAGGAACAGCCGGACGACGATCGGGCCTTCGCCATGCTTGTAGGCGTTCGTGGTCAGCTCACAGATCACGAGGCGGCCCATGTAGTCGTCGGTGATGCCCCAGCTGGCGAACTGCTCGGCGAGGAACCGGCGCGCGAGGCGCGGTGCCTGATCGTTGGGTTCAAGGATGAGCGTCGGGACTTCAGGGGTTTGCGGTGCTGCGGACATCGGCACGACCTTCGCTGGCCACTGACTGCTTCTGGTAACTCACTGCACACTCTGAACTCCACCGCGTAGCGTTACCAGCGAAGTGCAGCAACACACACGTGGCGCTGCCGATCGCTGGTAGGTGGGTTCCCCTCGCTCACACGGAGGCGAAGCAGTGGCCGTACGCAAACCGACATCGAAGACCGTCGCCTTCGGCGCAGAGGTCACGCGCCTGCGAGAGGAAGCAGGCCTCAACCGGACGGAGCTCGCCGCACGGACTGCAGTCACGCGCAGCTACATCTCGCAGGTCGAGTCCGGGCGCACCAAGTGCCGCAGGGACTTCGCCGAACGGCTGGACAAGGCGCTGGACTCCGGTACTGCCCTGGTCGATGCCTGGGATGAACTCCTCCGCTGCAGCAGCTATCCGAAGTTCTTCGCCGACTTCCCCCGCGCCGAGGCGTCCGCCGATGCGTTGCGCGCGTTCGAGACCAGGCTGGTCTATGGACTTCTCCAGACCGAGGCGTACGCGAGCGTGCTCATGAACAGCGACGAGGCCGTCCGCGAACGGATGCAACGTCAGAAGGTGCTCATCAAGCCGAATGCTCCGACCGTGTTCGTGGTGCTGGACGAGTCCGTCCTTCTCCGAGAGGTCGGCTCTCCGGAGATCATGCGCGAACAGTTGGAGCACCTGATCGCTATGTCGGAGCGCGACAACATCACGATCCAGATCGCCCCGATCGGCTACTACCGCGACGCCCGAGCGCCGTTCGTGATCGCGACCCAGCCGGATCGCAGCGAGATCGTGTACCTGGAGAGCAACATCGGGGGCGAGACGAGCGCCGAGCCGAGAGACCTGGCGCTCGTCAGCGAGGCTTTCAGTAGGCTCCAGGCGGCGGCGCTTTCACCGATGGCGTCGGTCGAACTGATGCGGAAGGTTGTGAGGGAGCGATGGACGTGACCTGGCGCAAGTCATCGCGTAGCAGTGAGGCCGGAGACAACTGCGTCGAACTGGCCAGCCTCGGCGAGGCCGTGGGGATTCGTGACAGCAAGAACCCGGCCGGCGCCAAGCTCACCCTGCGCCGCGACGAGTTCGCGAGCCTTGTAGCGATCCTGAAGCGCTGACACCCCAGACACCGTCTCGAGGAAGCCCAGGCCCGGAGAGGGCCGGGGCTTCCTTGGCTAATGCTGTGACCGGAAACGATCACCGGGCTGGTGCTGGCTGACCTTGCGCCGGTTGGATGTGGCGACATGTCCGATCGGTGCGGGGAGGCGGGATGGCAGCGCCGGTCAGGGTTCGCAGGCTGACTGAGCAGGAGGGGCAGAATCTGCAGCGGATCGTGCGGCGGGGCAGCGCTGGCATGGCGCGGTTGCGCGGGGCGATGATGCTGCTGGCCTCGGCGGGCGGGAACACCGTGCCGGTGATCGCGAAACTGGTGCAGGCGGACGAGGACACCGTCCGCGATGTGATCCCTCGGTTCAACGAGATCGGGTTGGCCTGTCTGGACCCTCGGTGGGCGGGAGGCCGTCCCCGCCTACTGAGCGTTGACGATGAGGAGTTCGTCATCGAGACGGCCACCACCCGCCCCACCAAGCTCGGCCAGCCCTTCACCCGCTGGTCCATCCGCAAGCTCACCGATCATCTGCGGCGCAACGTCGCCCGTCCGATTCGGATTGGCCGTGAGGCCCTGCGCTGCCTGCTCCACCGTCGCGGCGTGACGTTCCAGGGGACCAAGACCTGGAAGGAATCCAGGGACCCGGCATTCGACGCCAAGCTGGACCGGATCGAGTATGCGGCAGTTCACCCTCGCCAACTCGCATCACTCCAACCACACGGTTCAGACACGGGAATTGCAGCGATACCTGCGCTGGCGCAACAAGAACGCCCGGCACCCCGATATCCTGGCCGCTCAGCGTCGTGAACGGGCCCGCGTTCGCAGCGAGAAGGGAATCCGCTGGGGCGGCCGGCCTCTCTCCGCCGAGGCCTGAAGGTCTCGACGCTCCTCACCGGGCCAGAGGACTATCCGGCGTAGGGGTTGCCGCCGAGCCAGGTAGTCCCGTCGATCAGTTCGCGTGCCGCGTCCAAGTGACCGCTGTGGCAGGCGATCTCGGTGAGCACATGGATGAGGACGCGGCGCACGTCGGGCAACCGCCAGGTCGGCCAGATGTCCACGGGCCACGCAGCGGGCTCCTGCTCCAGGTTGGCGGCGGCTAGCACGACGTCTGCGCGTGCGATGGCCGCCCGGTAGTCGGCGAAGACCTCCTTGGTGCTCATTCCTTCGGGGACGTACCAGTGCGCCTCCGCGCCTGCCGCAAGCTGGCTGGCCACATCCGGTTCGCCCGCGATCACCCCGGGGAACCAGAAGCGTTCGACATCCACAGTGAGGTGGCGCAGCAACGCCAGGCAGCTCCAGCCGCTGGGCAACACCGGCCGCCGCAGATCCTCCTCCGAGAGCCCTTCGAGGATCCCAAGGACGTGCGCGCGCTGGCTGTCCAGGGCGCCCTTGAGCGCGTCGAGTTCAGCGTTCACCGAAAGGCGCCCTGCGCCGGGATCTTGTTGAGCCGGGACGCCGCCCACTACGACCTCGCCTGTTGTACTTGTCATCCGCGCGCCTCCGTCAACCACAGAACATGATCTGACTCTGGCCTGGACGCTACACCGGGGTACGACAACACCTGGCCGATCGGCGCCACGTCGTCCGGCCCCGCCCACCCGGCAAACCTTCCCGGTCACGGCACTAGATACGCCGCTGAGGCTGGTGGCGGACGAACCGACCATCGCGGCGGGGCGTTGGCTCGTCGCTTGTGGCTGACGGTGCTGCGGCCCGGCCGCCTGCGTTGGTGGTCGATGGTGCTCTGGATCGGATGAGGATCACGGGGGAGCGGGTGGGGACCGGACGTGTGAACATCCGGTGGGGTGGAGCGGGCTGGGGCCGGTTCTTCTGGTTCTGTGTGAACCGGGTGAGTGCCATGAGGGGCCGCCGGGTTCACTAACGAACGGCTAACAAACGATCAAGAGGCCGGTCCCTCCGTGTGGAGGAAACGGCCTCTGAGCTGGTACTTCTCTGTCGGGACGGCGGGATTTGAACCCACGACCCCTTGACCCCCAGTCAAGTGCGCTGCCAAACTGCGCTACGTCCCGGTGCCCGTCTGAGCGGGCGTGATTACTCTAGCGCAGTCTGGAGGGTCGTGCGTACCGGGTTCTCGGCGGTGGAGGTGCCCGCGGGGGTGCGGGCCTCATGGGCCGTCTTCGATCTGGCGGCGGGGTGTGCGGTCGCGGAGCGGCGGCCGGCGGAGGTGTTCCGGTCGGCCTCGGTGGTCAAGGTGCTGATGGCGCTCGACTTCCTGCGGGGACGGGTGGTCGGGGCCCGGGACCGGGAGATGGTCGGGGCGATGCTGCGGACGAGTGATGACGCGGCGGCGGACGAGGTGTGGGAGCGGGGCGGGCGGGCCGAGATCGTCGAGCGGATGGTGCGGCGGGCCGGGTTGCGGGAGACGGTGCCGCCGCCCGCCGGCATGCCCGGGTGGTGGGGGTACACGGGGATGAGCGCCGGGGACGTGGTGCGGGTCTATCGGCATGCGGTGGCGGTGCCGGAGGGGCGGTTCGTGCTGGAGCAGTTGGGGCGGATGGCGAAAAGGGGTGCGGACGGGTTCGACCAGGTCTTCGGTATCGCGGAGGCGGGGCCGTCGGCGGTGAAGCAGGGGTGGTCGGGGTTCGAGGACGTGCCGGACCGGCGGCCCGCGCCGGCGGAGCTGGGGCTCGGGCGGCCCGCGCTGCACACGACCGGGGTGGTGGACGGCAAGATCGTCGTGGTGCTGACGCTGCATCCGGAGGGGACGTCCGCGGAGGCCGCGGCGGGGTGCGTGACGGCGCTCGCGAATGCTGTGATGCAGGTCACAGGCGTGGGTAGGGGATCGTCTCCGGACGGTCAGTGAAAGCGGTCGTATTAGGGCGAAACGAAAAAGCCGGGTAAAGATCCGGACTGGTAACGAAGATGGTGGCGAACGGACCTTCGCCGACGTATGTAGCTTTTTTCTCCCAGGGCATGAAAACGCCGAACGGGGGACTGGGGTGTCGGAAGCGGACGGCACGTGGGGGACGCCTGGAGTGCACGCGGCGGACCTCGAGGGCCTGCGGGGGGCGGCGCACGACCGTGCGGTGCTGGCCGAGGCGCGGGTGATGCTGGCCCGGCGGCTCGGGGTGCCGCCCGGCGAGGCGCTGCAGCACCTCATCTGGCTGGCGCGTGACCTGGAGATGGAGCTGCCGGAGGCGGCGGCCATGGTCGTCCAGGGCGGCGGCGCGGGAGCCGAGGGCGCGGTGGTGGCGGGACGCCGGCCGCCGCGCGCTGAGGACACCGACCGGCGGGGCGTGGTCTCCGAGGCCGAGGACCTCCTGCACCGCCTGGCGGCCGAGGACACCGGGGGCGACGCCGCGATCATCGAGGGGCTGCCCGAGGATCCGGTGGCGCGGGGGCTGCTCGACGGGGCGCTGGACTCGGCGGCCCACCTGGTGCCGGTGCGGGACGCGGACGGCGAGGTGCAGGACTTCCTGTACGCCGAGCTGAACAAGGCCGCGCGGGACCTGTTCGGGCGGGGCCCCGAGGATCTGGCGGGGGAGCGGCTGCTGCGGACGGATCCGGGAGCGGCGCTCAGCGGCCTGTTCGAGGACTACGTCGCGGTGCTGGAGGGCGGGCCGCCCCTGGACCGCGACTCGATCATGTACTCGACCGTCCAGGGCGGGCTGTCGCGGTCGTCGCGGATGAGCGCGCGGTGCGTCCGGACGACGACGGGCGTGTGCCTCACCTGGCGGTACCACACCGGGGAGGACCGCAGCGCGCGGCGGCTGGAGCGGGTGGAGCGGCTGGCGCTGATCGGGTTCGGCGAGTGGGACCTGGTCACCGGGCAGGCGGACTGGACGCCGCAGATGCTGGCGAACTACGGGCTGGGTCCGGACGAGGTGCCGCCGGCGCCGCACGACCTGCCGAAGGTGGTCGCCGACGACGACCTGCCGCTGGTCGAGGAGGCCGTCCAGACGATGTTCTCCCGCCGGGAGCCGGTGGAGGCCGAGCACCGGGTGATCGGCAAGGACGGTACGCCGCGGCATCTGTGGGTGTTCGCCGAGCCGGTGCTGGACGACTCCGGGCTGCCGGTGTCGATCAACATCGTCTCGCAGGACATCACGCGGCGCCGCGGGGTGGAGCGGGCGCTGGCGGAGACGCGCCGGCAGATGCTCAAGCAGCAGGCGCGGACGGCCCAGGAGCGCAAGGTGGCGGTGACGCTGCGCCGGGCGATCCTGCCGGACGAGGGCGAGGTCGAGCGGCTGCCGGGGCTGCGGGTGGCGATCCGGGCGCTGGCGGCGGAGAGCACGGCGCGGATCGGCGGGGACTGGTTCGCCACCCGCGCGATGCCGGACGGGCGGGCGCTGTTCGCGATCGGGGACGCGGCGGGGCACGGCCTCCCGGCGGCGGCGTCGATGGCGCGCAGCCGCAACGGGCTGCTCGGGCTGTCGTGCACCGGGGAGTCGGCGGGGCAGCTCGTGGGCTGGCTCAACGAGCTGGTCGGCAGCATGCACCCGCCGGCGACCGGCACGGCGATCGTGGGCCATTACCGGCCGGACCGGCGCGTCATGGAGTGGACGTGCGCGGGGCATCTGCCGCCGATCCTGGTGCGGGACGGGCACGCCGAGCCGCTGGAGGTCTATCGCGACCCGATGCTCGGCGCGCTGCCGGATTGGGAATACACGACGATCTCCACGGAACTGCGGCCGGGGGATCTGCTGTTCCTTTACACCGACGGCCTCGTGGAGCGCCGGGACACCGATCTCGATGAGCGGATCGATCGGCTCACCGGCATTCTGCGGGATTCCTCGTCGGGGCCGGAACTGGCGCTGGACGAGGTGCTCGCGCGGATGGAGCACGACCGGGCGGCCGACGACACCACGATATTCGCCCTGTACGTGGAGTGATCTTCGGCAGGTCAGGCCCACCGCGAACCGGGGTGACGTAGGCCACATCGGCGGGGGAGCGGCGCGGTCCGTGTGATCTGCGCCGCGGCTCGCGGGCGGGCCGTGAAGGGCGGAAGCGTCCCGCGCCTTTTGATCATTTTACCTTTCCCGGGCCGGGGGGCGGTGGCGGGAATCCCCTATGCCGTAAGGGTTCCGGGCCGTCCGGAGAAAGATCGGCAAGGTCCGGCCGGGGGCGGTCGTTGAAGCGGGGGCGCAACGGCGTTGAGCAGGCAAAAGATCCTTTTGCGGCCGGTTTGCTTTTCTTGTGAGTGTTGGTACCTTCTTGCACGAATCAAGCAGCGCGTTCCATGCGTTGCACGCCGGCCGCTTCCATGCGCGGCCGAGGGTCGCTGAGCGGAATCCGCACGCGACGCGCGCCGCATATGCGCGCCCCCTCGAGATCAGTCGCTGAGATACATCCGAATATCCGGCACCGCGTCCCGCGGTGCGAGGCCGAGTCCGTCCAGGTCCACCCGACCGGACGGAGCCGGGGACCCAAGGTTCCAGGGGTGAATCGGCGCGTCCGTCAGGCCGCGCCGTAGGGCTCTTCCATGCCCGAATCCGTCAGCTAACCCGGTAGGCGTCATGGGAGACAAGGAGATTCCCTGCATGACCGGTCGTTTCGATCGTTTTACCAAGAACTTCGCCCCCCGGCTGAGCGGGCGCCTCACCGGCGCCGCCTCCCGCGCCGCGCTCGCCCGCATGAGCCCCGAGGACCGGGCCGTGGGCGTCGCCGTGGCGGGTGTGATGGCCGGCGCGGTCGGACTGGCGATCTTCAACCCCCTGGCCGGGGGCACGGCGTCCGCCGAGACGCCCGCCCAGGCCGCCGCTCAGCACCGCGAGAGCGTGGTGTCCGAGCGCTCCGGGACCGAGCACGCGCCCCGCAAGGCGACCCGGTCCGCGTCCCGCACGGTCGCCGCGTCCACCGTGATCAAGCTGGCGAAGTCGCAGGTCGGCGAGAGCGAAAGCCGCAACGGCTCGACCAAGTACGCGGACTGGTACGCCTCCACCCCGCACGCCGCGGTGACCGCCCGGCGCGACGGCGGCAGCGTCGGCGACTACCGGGGCGCCGAGTGGTGCGACATGTTCGTGTCGTGGCTCAGCGCGCAGACGGGCGTGAAGAACATGGGCTGGGACGCCTACACCGTCCAGCACGCCTCCTGGTTCGAGAAGGCCCACCGCTGGGGCGACACCGCCAGGCCCGGCGCGGTCGTGTTCTTCGACTGGCAGAACGGGTCCCGCGGCGGGATCGACGACATCGACCACGTCGGCCTCGTCGTCAAGGACAACGGCAACGGAACGATCACCACGATCGAGGGCAACACCGACAACGCCGTCAAGGAAAAGATCCGCGACAAGTCCGAAGTCGTCGGCTACGGATACCCCGACTACGCCAAGTCCCGATGATCCGTCCCGCAGGCGAATGATCTGATTCGTGCGGAAGGAAGGCGCCCGGTCCTCGACCGGGCGCCTTTGGCGTTCCCAGGTGGTCTGCCGCGACCTGTCGGGTAATGCTAAGCATTGACAGCTTTTGATCTGAGTTGGCCCTTGACGCCTCCTTGCTGGAAAGGAACCCCTGACACGCCGGAGGAGCGGAGGGGGATGCCCATGCGGGTGCGCCCGGATGTGAGCGTGGTGGTGATCGCCTACAACGACGCCGCCCGGCTCCCGCGGGCGGTCGCCTCGTCGCTCGGGCAGTCGCTGGGCGGCGTCGAGACGGTGATCGTCGACGACGCGAGCACCGACGGCACCGGCGAGGCCGCGGACCGGCTCGCCGCGGCGCACCCCGGCCGGGTCGGGGCGGTGCACCTGCCCGTCAACTCCGGAGGCTGCGGCCGCCCGCGCAACGTCGGCGTCGAGCGGTCGGACGGCCGGTACGTGATGTTCCTCGACAGCGACGACCTGCTGGACCGGCACGCCTGCCTCAACCTGCTCTCCGCCGCGCAGGAGACCGGCGCCGACCTGGTCTCCGGGCTCTGCGACCGGGTCTTCCTGGACGTGCCGAAGGGCTCGAAGGACCGGGTCCGGCCCTGGTACCCGTGGCTCTACGAGCGCAGCGCCGTGTACGGGTCGCTGGAGGAGAACCCCGACCTGCTCTACGACACCCTGTCGACGAACAAGCTCTACCGCCGGGGCTTCCTGGAGGACGGCGCGCTGCGCTTCGTCGAACGGCTCCACTACGAGGACCTGCTGTTCAGCGCGGAGGCGTACACGGCCGCCGCGCGCATGGCCCTGATCCCGCACCGGGTCTACAACTGGCTGGTCCAGGACCGGCGGGCGAAGCCGTCGATCTCCAACCGCCGGGACGAGCTGGCCAACTTCGCCGACCGGCTGGAGATCCACCGGCGCATCGACATGCTGTTCGAGCTGCGCGGCGCGGACGGGCTGAAGCGCGCCAAGGACGCCAAGTTCGTCAACCACGACCTGCTGCTCTACCTGCGCGAGCTGCGGGACCGCGACCCGGTGTACCGGGCCAGGTTCCTGGACCTCGCGGCCGGCTACCTGGCCGGGCTGGACCCGGTGGTGTTCGAGACGGCCAACCCGCTCGCCGCGATCGCCGCGTTCCTGATCAGGGAGGGCGACCGGGCGGGGGCGCTGGCGGCGGCCGAGTACCTGCCCGGCCGGCGGTCCGACCTGCACGCCCGGCTGGTGGAGCGGGACGGCCGGGTCTTCTGGGGCGGGAGCCCGCCGCGCGGGGACCTCGGCCGCCGCGTCCTCGACGTCACCGACCTCGGCTTCCACCTGTACCCGCTCGGGGAACTGCGGCCCGCCGCCGTCGTGACCCGGCTGGAGACGCGCGGCGGCCGCGCCCGCCTGGACGGGCACGTGCTGAACCCGCTGGACCGGATCCCGCGCGGCGCGGCGCTGTCGGCCTCGCTGGAGTTCCGCGACCGGCGTGACGCGCGCGGGGCGCGGGTGCCCGCCGAGATCGTCCACGAGGGCGACCGGCTGGCCTGGCGCGCCGAGTTCGACCCGGCCGCCCGGATCCGGCCGATCGGGTTCGTCGACCCGGTCTGGGACGTCCGGCTCCGCGTGGAGGTCGACGGCGAGGTGATGGTCACCCGGCCGGGCGGGTCCGCGGGAACCGCCGCCGGGAAGGCGCCGGTCCTGCGCGGCGTCGAGCTGCCCGTGCGGCCGCGCCTGACGCGCCTGGCGGGCGACGTGCTCCGGTCGTTCGTCACCGAGGACGGGCACCTGGCGTTCAGGCTGGAGACCGGCAGGCTGGAGGCCGGCCACCCGCGGAC